>NZ_RZRK01000588.1:0-3894 GCF_003997835.1 Mesorhizobium sp. M7A.F.Ca.CA.004.12.1.1 | reverse complement strand
GTTTCATCGTGCGACTCCCCATGCGTTTCAGACACGTGCTCGAACCCGGGCGATAGAAGCGTGATTTCGCCGCGGAGTAAATTGCGTTTCGTTCTGCCCGTTGGCGTGGCCGGGAATGTTTTGTCCTGGCCACTGCATCGGCAGGTCGAAGCTTGTCGCGGTGCGCCTTACCCCGCGGCTGTGCCGCGCAGCAGCACGTTGAGCCCTATCGCCATCACCTTGGCCGATTCTACCATGTCCGCTATCCCGACCCATTCGTCCGGCCGGTGGGCGAGGTCGAGAATGCCCGGCCCATAGGCGATGCAATCATAGATATGGCCGATGCGCGCAATGTGCTTCTGGTCGTAGGTGCCGGGCGAAATGACATAGCCGGGTTCGCGGTCGAAGATCGCCATGATGCCTTGCGCAACCGCCTTGACCACCGGGGCGTCGCGCTCGGTCATCAGCGGCAGCACTTCCATCAGGTCGCGGATTTCGTAGTCGAATTTTGTCCGCTCGCGCTTTAGCCGGTCGAGAATACCGGTCACTTCGCCTTTGACGGTGTCGAGATCTTCCTCCAGCAGGAAACGACGGTCGATGGTCAGCCGGCAGGAGTCGGGCACGTTGGGCGACGGCAGGCCGGGCCGGAAGTCCTCGGTCTGGCCGCCATGGATCGAATTGATGTTCATGGTCGAGCGTTTTGCCCCTTCGGGCACGACCGGCATGCGCGTCATCTTACGGTCAAGCGCAGGGAACAGCTCGTCCTCGAAAGCCCTCAGCACGGCGCCCATGTGGCGC
Source organism: Mesorhizobium sp. M7A.F.Ca.CA.004.12.1.1 (assembly GCF_003997835.1). Taxonomy (NCBI): domain Bacteria; kingdom Pseudomonadati; phylum Pseudomonadota; class Alphaproteobacteria; order Hyphomicrobiales; family Phyllobacteriaceae; genus Mesorhizobium; species Mesorhizobium sp. M7A.F.Ca.CA.004.12.1.1. Next base: position 3,117 of record NZ_RZRK01000588.1, on the reverse strand, counting down.
ACCGCATTGTCGCCGAGAAACGGCATCGAGCCGTGCGCGATCTCGCCCTTGGTCTCGATCTCCGCCCACCAGACGCCGCGATGCCCGAGGCAGATGCGATCCTTGTTGAGCGGCTCGGGAATGATGACGTGGTCGACCCTGGGTTTTGAGAAATAGCCTAGTCTGGCCAGATGGGCGACGCCGCCGAAGCCGCCGGACTCCTCGTCGACGGTGCCGGATATTTCGATGGCGCCGGGAAAGTCGGGGAAGACTTCCAGGAAGGCTTCGGCTGCGATGATCGAGGCGGCCAGTCCGCCCTTCATGTCGCAGGCGCCGCGACCATAGACCTTGCCGTCTTTGACGATGCCGGCAAAAGGATCGACGGTCCAGCCGTCGCCGGCTTCGACCACGTCGATGTGCGAGTTGAAGTGGACGCAGGCGCCTGACGATCTTCCGTCGAAACGGGCAACGACATTGACGCGCGGGTAGCGGTCGGTGTCGCCGGGCGTGCCTTCGGCGCGGATGAATTCGGTCTCGAAACCACTCTTCTTCAGCCGCGCGCCGAGATATTCGGCGCATGGCCGATAGGCCTCGCCGGGTGGATTGATGGTCGGAAAACGGATCAGCTCAGTGGTCAGCGCGACGACATCGTCGCGCCTGTCATCGATTGCCCGGAGGAGTCGCTCGTTCATGCCCAGAGTTGAGCAGCGATCTCGGCGGTTTTGCAAGCCCGTTGGTGATCGAGCCTGTGCGGCGTGTCGTTGCGGCAACTATTGCGGGAAATCGTTCAAATTCGCTGCTTTGGATTGGCGAATTGGTCAAGGTGTGTGTGTTAGCCCGTTCATCTGCCATTAAAAAGATGAGAGACAATTTGAGGGCAGGCAGGTTAGGGGCAATCAAAGGGGTTTGATCGCATGAAAAAGACAGTTCTCATGGCAGCCGTGTTTGTTGCGATGCTGTTCGGTGCTTCGGGGCAGGGCTGGGCAGCCAGCCTCGTTGCAAATATTGACGTGTCTTCGCAGACGATGACCGTCAGATATGGCGCGTCGGTTTACCGGTGGAGCGTCTCCACCGCGCGCAAAGGTTACATTACGCCGCGCGGCAGCTATCGGCCGCAACGGACGGCGCGGATGTGGTATTCGCGCAAATACGACATGTCGCCAATGCCTCATTCGGTGTTCTTCCGCGGCGGCTATGCCATTCACGGCACCGGCGCGGTGAGGCAGCTCGGGCGCCCGGCATCGCATGGCTGTGTGCGCTTGCACCCGACCAATGCCGCCGCCTTCTATGCGATGGTTCGGCAAGCCGGTTTCGGCAATACGCGCATTGTCGTCACCAACTGAAGAGATTCAGGTTCGCTGTTGTCGGCTGGCGCAGGGCTAATACCCTCGCCAGCAGTTCCGTTTAAGCGTTCGGGACCGCTTTTGCCTGCGAGGGCCGCTTTCGACGCCCGCCGCTGATCTCCCACCTTTTGTGGAACCACATCCACTGGCCGGGATCTTCTCGCACCCAGCGTTCGACGACATCGTTGAGACGCTGGGTGGTGGCGTGGACATCGACGCTGCCGTCAGCCGTGCGCGGCAATGTCAGCTTGTCCTCGATTTCGAGCCGGAAGCGGTTGCCTGGCAGCCTGATGCAGCGAGCCGGATAGACGTCGCAGTCATAGTGACGGGCAAGGGTGGCCAGCACCCGATTGCTCTGGCACGGACGGCCGAAGAATGTCGTCTCCAGTCCGCTGGAGAATTTCTGGTCGACAAGGATGCCGATGTTGCCGCCGTTCTCCAGGACCCCGGCCAAGGCGAATGAGGCACCGGCCATCGATGGCAGCAACGAGCCCATGGTCGAGCGGCGCGTCGAGAGGATGTAGTCGGCAAGATAAGGATTGTTGGGTGGGCGAAACAGCGCCGTGATGTTCATGCCGAAGGTCGCCGCCGCCACCGGCAGAAGTTCGAAATTGCCGAGATGGCCGGTAAAGACGATGTGCGGCTTCACTTCGCTGGCGATTTCGAGGAAGTGGTCCGCTCCTTTGACCTCGATGCGGCCGGGCTTGATCGCTGTAGGGTCATAGTCGAAGAGGGCGTCGAGAAAGATGTATTCCGCGGCAAGACGGGCCATGTTGCCCCACATGTCTGAGGCGATCGCCTGGATCTCGGCTTCGCCCTTTTCCGGATAGGCCTTGCGCAGATTGTCGACGGCGACCTGATGGCGTCCCACCCGGGGGCCGACCATGCGTGCGGCGCGGTCGGCGAAATTCAACGCACTGTCGGCCGGCAGCAGGCGCAGGACCGAGATGATCATCATTGCGGCGCGCGCCACCAGCCAGTAATTGAGCTGGCGCAGTTGCCTGCCGTAGCGAAATTTTAGATCCCGGCGGAACTTCTTGAACACAGAGGTCAAGGCTCTAGCCGACGCGCAGGATGATCTTGCCGAAAACGTCGCGGCCTTCCATGCGCTTCAGCGCGGCGTCGATACCGTCGAAGCCGACTTCGGTGTCGATGACGGGTGCGACCTGTCCCGCCGCCATTTTCTGCATGGCGTTGGCCATGTTTTCCATGCGGCAGCCAAACGAGCCAAGCAGTTTCAATTGCTGCTGGAACAGCTGCATCAGATTGATCTGCGTCGACACGCCGGAAGTCGAACCGCAGGTCACCAGGCGGCCGCCGCGCTTCAGGCACAGCATCGAGGCGGCAAAAGTGTCGGCGCCGACATGTTCGAAGACGACATCGACGCCCTTCTTCTTGGTCAGCTTGCGCACGACGCCCTCGAAACGGTCGTCGCGGTAGTTGATGACATGGTCGGCGCCGAGCGCCTTGGCCTTGTCGATCTTGTCGTTGGAGCCGACCGTGGTGATGATGGTGCAGCCCATCCGCTTGGCCAGCTGGATGGCCGCAGAGCCGATGCCGGATCCGCCGGCATGGATAAGGATCGTCTCGCCGGGCTGTAGCCTGGCGTTGTCGAACAGCATGTGCTCGACCGTGCCGAAGGTGACGGGCGCGACCGCCGCGCCGATGTCGGTCACGCCGGGCGGGGCGGGGACCAGCAGGCGAGCCGGCAGGTTGATCTTCTCTTGCGCGAAACCGTCGAGATGGAAACCGTGCACACCCGAAACATGTTCACAGAGGTTGTCGCGGCCTTCGC
>NZ_RZRK01000587.1:0-3902 GCF_003997835.1 Mesorhizobium sp. M7A.F.Ca.CA.004.12.1.1 | reverse complement strand
TGGAAGGCCGCGGTGACGCTGCCGGCCGCCGCGATCTCAAGCGGGGCATGCTCGCTTATGATCAGCGGGTCGCTGCCGCCGGCCTCGGTGACGCAAGGTTTCATGCGTTCGGCGCAGGCCACCGCCACCGCCTTGCCGGCGGCGACCGAGCCGGTGAAGGCAACCGCATGGGTGCGTTCGGAGGCGATCAGCGCCTGCGCCGTGGCCGCTCCACCAGGCAGGCAGGAGACCAGCCCTTCCGGCAGCGAGCGGAACACGGTCATGTAGTCCAGCGTCGACAGCGTCGTCGCCTCGGCCGGCTTGATGACGCAGGCATTGCCGGCGGCGAGCGATGCGGCGACCGTCCAGCACATCAGCAGGATCGGGAAGTTGTAGGGCATGATGTGGACGGATACGCCATAGGGCTCGTAGCGCGCATACTGGAACGAACCGGCCTGCGTCGTGCCGGCGATCTTGCCGGCATCGTCGCGCGCCATCTCGGCGTAGTAGCGGAAGATCGGCGCGCAGTTGGCGATCTCGCCGATCGCTTCGGGGTAGGGCTTGCCCATCTCGCGCACCATCAGCTCGGCGCAGCGGGTGAAGTTGGCCACCTCGATGGCGTTGGCGACGGCATGCAGGTGCTTGGCGCGGCTCTTGGCGTCGAGCTTTTTCCAGGCGGCCTGCGCCCTGGTCGCGGTGGTGAGCACGGCATCGATCTCGCTATCGCTGGCTGCAGCGATGGCGCCGACTGTTTCGATCGTCGCCGGATCGATCACCGGCTTTGCCGTGCCTGCCATCGGCTGGTAGTCCGGGTTGACGAAGAAGGTCGGCCGGTCAGGGGAGAAATCCATGGACATCCTCTCGGATCCGCTCAGCGGATCATGTAGACCTTCTTGATCGTCTCATGGACGGTGCAGACGCCCTTCCAGTCCTGCGGGAAGAAAGCTGCGGTGTCCGGTTCGATCTCGATGACCTCGCCGGATTCGTGGACGTAGGTGCAGCGTCCTTCGAGGAAGTGGCAGAACTCGTCGCGGGTGACATGGCAGTGCCATTTGCCTGGTGTGCAGACCCAAAGCCCGCATTCGGAGCGGCCTTCCGGCCCCTTGTACAGCAGCTTGCCCGAGGTGTGGGATTGCCCCTCGATCATGGTCGGGATGACGCCCCAGTCGACGAGGTCGGTAATGGTGAGCGGGGATTTCATGATGGGTGTGGTCATGTCGATTTCCTTGAAAAGAGTGCTCAGCGGCACATGAAGGCCTTGGTCAGCGTTTGCCTGATGATGGAGATGCCGGTCCAGCCGGCGGGGAAGAACACCAGCGTGCCGGCCTCGACCGGGATCTCTTCGCCGTCGTCATGGACATAGCTGCCACGGCCTGAGAGGAAATGGCAGAACTCGTCGGCGCCAAAGGTGACCTTGCGCGTACCCGGCGTGCATGACCACAGGCCGCATTCGCTCGATCCGTCCGGGTTCCGGGACAGGACCCTGCCCGAGGCGCGCGGCGAACCGGCGAGCGTGTTGCTGCCCGCGCCCCAGTCCTCCAGTTCCACGCTCGAGGCCTTCGGCCAGTACGGTGTCGGCATGTCGTCAAGCTCCGTGGTCAGGCCAGCATGTAGACGTTGCGCATGGTCTCATGCACGGTGCATTCACCCGTCCAGCCGGCAGGGAACATGACCACGGTCCCGGCGGAGATTTCTATCAGCTCACCGACATCGGACCGGTAGGTCGCGCGGCCGGCGACGAAATGGCACAATTCATCGCGCGGGATGCTCAGGCGCCAGCGGCCTGGCGTGCACACCCAGATGCCGGATTCCGGCTGGTTGTTCGGGCCTTTGTGCACGAGTTTGCCGGTCGAGTGGGAGGCACCGTCCAACGCATCCGGCTGGGCGCCCCAGTCGACGAGATCGGCGCGGGTGGAGGCCTGGTGGAGGTGGGGAGCGGAGGAGGTCATAGCAGCGTCTCCAGCAACCCGGCTGCTTTCTCCGGCCCATTCTGCGCGCGCATCTGCGCCGATGTCTTCGCCAGCTTGGCTTTCATCGCCGGGTCGGTCAGGCAGGTTTCGATCTTGGCAATCAGCTCGGCATCGGTCCAGTCGTAGCGCGGCATGCCGAAGCCGTGGCCGGTTTCCTCTACGCGGGTGGCGTTGTCGTGGCCGTCCCAGACATAGGGCATGATGATCGCCGGCTTGCCGAAATAGAGGCACTCGGTGAAGGAGTTGTTGCCGCCATGGTGGATCACCGCATCGACCTGCGGGATAACCGAAGGCTGCGGGAACCAGCTCTCGACGATCACGTTGGCGGGCACGTCCGTGTACTGGTCCTTGTAGCCGCCGACATTGACCAGAGCCCGGTAGCGCGTCTTGCCCAGCGTCGCGATAATGCGCTTCAACAGGTCGACATCGCCGGCGCCGAGGCTGCCGAAGGAGACATAGAGCAGCGGCCCGTCATTGTTTTTGGCGAATGTCGGCACCGTGTAGGGTTTCTCCTGCCGCACGCAGCCTTCCAGATACTGGAACTTTGCCGGGTCGAGCGGGTGGCGGCGCTTGAACTTTGCCGCTTCGGGATAGAGCAGCAGGTTCAAATAGGGCGAGGCCTCGAAGAACTGGCCGATCGGATAAGGCGCCTCGTTGTTGGCGGCGAGGAAGGCGTTGAAGTCGTCATGGATCGGCTTGATCACCGCGTTGAAATGATCGCGGTAGCGCTGGTGACCGGCGTGGTCGTTCTCGCCGCAGCCGGAGAGATGGGGCGGGATGTCCTCGTCGTCGATCTCGTTTTCCGAGCAGGAGATGACGCGCACCCAGGGTTTGCCGAACTGCTTGATGGCCGGAAACAGGATGACGTTGTCGACGCAGATCACATCCGGCTTGATGGCTGAGAGAACGCGCGGCAGATCCTTCTGCGCCCATTTGGCGCTGTCGACGATCGCCGTCCAGCAATCCTTGACGTAATTGTCGACCTGATCGTAAGGCGATTTGCGGAAGTTCGGGATGTGGCCGTTGATGAAATCCTCCCAGAATTTCGCCATCTGCTCGGGCGGCATCGGCTCCGACAGGTTCACCGGATGCGCCTCGAAACCGTAGCCCTTGTAGACATCGACAAAGCCGGGGTCGGACAGGAAAACGGCTTTGTGGCCGCGCGCCTCGACCGCCTGGGCGATGCCGACGGAATTGAGCGCCGGGCCGTAGGCCGCTTCTGGAAAAAACGCGATCGTCTTCTGCGCCATCAGGCTTCTCCTTTATTCTGCGAAAACTCTGACATCGGCGGCGTCCCAGCCGAGTTCGACCTGATCTCCCGACGCGACCGGCCGGCGGTCGGCGGCATCAGCGGTGACGCGCACCAGGAACGGCTTTGGGGACAGAGGTGTGCGGACATGCAGCTGTAGGTCGAGCCCCTGATAGGCCAGCGCCTCGACCGTGCCGGTGGTGCGGTTGGCGGTCTCCACCGATGGGAACAGCCGGATGCGCTCGGGCCGCACCGACGCGACAGCAGATGCACCGGCTGTGAGTGTGGCGGGCACTTTGCCGGCGATACGCGCTCCGTTGGCAGCCACTACACCGTCGGTGGCGGCTTTACCGGGCACAAAATTCATCACGCCGATGAAGTCGGCGACGAAACGGTCGGCCGGATGCTCGTAGATCGCGTGCGGCGTGTCGCATTGCAGCAGTCTGCCGTCTTTGAGCACCGCCATGCGGTCGGCCATCACAAGCGACTCCTCCTGGTCGTGGGTGACGATGACGAAGGTAATGCCGACCTCGTGCTGCAGGCGCTTCAGTTCCAGCTGCATGGCGCCGCGCAGTTTCTTGTCGAGCGCGCCAAGCGGCTCGTCGAGCAGCAGCAGGCGCGGCCGCTTGACCAGCGCGCGGGCGAGCGCGACGCGCTGCTTCTGGCCGCCCGACAGTTGCTCCGGCTTGCGGTCGGTGAAGGGG
>NZ_RZRK01000586.1:0-3920 GCF_003997835.1 Mesorhizobium sp. M7A.F.Ca.CA.004.12.1.1 | reverse complement strand
ACCGAGTCTGGGCTGCCATCGATGCTCTTGCCAAGCGTTATTCGCTTTCGGCCTCGGGTTTGGCCAAGCGTGCGGGGCTCGATTCCACTGCCTTCAACAAGTCGAAGCGTTTGTCGTCGGATGTCCGACCACGCTGGCCCTCGACCGAATCGCTGGCCAAGATCATCGAGGCGACGGGCGCCTCACTCGACGAATTCACCGGTCTGATCGAAGGCCGGCCTGGGATCAGCAATGGTGCTTCGACCAGCCATGCCGCTTCGGTCGCCCGCAGAAGCTCCGTGCCGTTGCTCGGCTTTGCCCAAGCCGGCGCCGGCGGCTTCTTCGACGATGCCGGCTTTCCAGTCGGGCAGGGTTGGGATCTGATCGAACTGCCGGCGCAATCGACCGAGAGCTCCTACGCGCTGCAGGTGCAAGGCGATTCCATGCTGCCGCTCTACCGCAATGGCGACGTCCTCATCGTCGAACCGGGCGCCGTCACCCGCAAGGGCGATCGCGTCGTCGTCAAGACCACATCAGGCGAGGTGATGGCCAAGGTGCTCGAGCGCCAGACCGTCAAGTCGATTGCGCTGGTCTCGCTCAATCCCGATCATCCCGACCGCGATATTCCCATGCGCGATGTCGAATGGGTGGCGCGGATTGTCTGGGCTAGCCAGTAGGTCAAGCTGGTGCGGCTCCTTCGTCATGCCCTGGCGGTTCTGATGGTCCCGGTGATGGCGGCCATGGTCGTCGCCGGCGGTCGCACGTTGAAAGGGAGTGAAAGCGTCATCACGGTGGACCAGCTTGATCCGGGCGCCGATACGATGGCGCAGCAGGCTGCCGGGACGGTGCCGCAGGAGCCGGCCACATCGGCCATAGCAGCCCCGCAGCCGCCAAAGCCGGCGCTGCATTCGAGGGCGATCGATCCCCAAATTGTCGCGCCACCGGAACTGCCCGCCGAGGGGCTTGAACGGGTCGAGCCGCGCGAGCCGTTGAGCAAACTCGCGCTGGCTGTGCCGCCCAAGCCGAAAATGCCCGACGATTGGAACGGCACCAAGCTGTTCCAGCCGGTTGCGCCGGCCGCCGGCCTGATCGAGGCGAAGGGTTACTCGGTCGCGGTTTCCGGCATCGATATCGTCAGGCAGGATGAGACCTGCAGCGAGGACGGCAAGCCCTGGCCGTGCGGTGTCCGGGCGCGGACGGCGTTCCGCGCCTTCCTGCGCGGCCGCGCGGTGGTCTGCACGGTGCCGCCGCAGGGCGGCCGCGACCTGATCGCCGCCGAATGCCGGATCGGCAATCAGGATATCGGCCAATGGCTGGTCGACAACGGCTGGGCGCGCGCCGCCAAGGGCGGACCCTATGTCGAAGCCGGCGACAAGGCGCGCACGGCGAAGAAGGGCATTTTCGGATCGGCGCCCGATCTGTCCGGCATGCCGGCGATGCCGGCCGCGCCACGCCCGGCCCCTCAGGCGCCGGGTTCGATCCTGGAAGAGGTCGACGGCGTGCTCAAGCCAGCTGACCAGCCAGCGCCCGCTCAATGAGCGCACGTGTCTCGGCCACGCCGTAGAGCGCTGCGAACGAGCCGAAGCGCGGGCCGCGCTCCTGGCCGATCAGCACCTGATAGATCATCTGGAAGAAGGCGCCCGATACGCCGGGGCCGCCTTCCGGGCTCTGCTTGGAATGATCCTGGTAGCGCTCGATCCTGCGCGCGACGTTGAGCGAGGCGTTCTGGATCGCTTCGCCATTGGCGTCCGCCGGCAGCGCCCCAAGCGCTTCGTCGAGGGCTGCCAGCGCCTCGCGCTCGACCTCGTCGGCGGGCCGGAAGGTTTTCGTCGGCTTCACGAAATCGTCGAAATAGCGGATCGCATGGCCGACCAGCCGGTCGAGCTCGGGATGCGTCGTTGGCGTCACGCCTTGCGTATGACGTGAAATGAACCCCCACAGCACATCCTTGTTCTGCGCGTTGGAGGCGCTGACCAGATTGAGCAGCAGCGAGAACGGCACCGGCATGTCGATCGCGGGCGGGTTGCCATCATGCATATGCCAGACCGGATTGCCCAGCCGTTCCTTCCAGTCCTGCCGGGGATAAGCGGCAAGGAACGTATAGTATTCGTCCACGGCCCGCGGGATGACGTCGAAATACAGCTTCTTGGCCTGCCGCGGCCGCTGGTACATGTAGAGCCCGAGGCTTTCGGTCGGCGCATAGGTCAGCCAATCGTCGATGGTCAGCCCGTTGCCCTTCGACTTCGAGATCTTCTGGCCGTTCTCGTCGAGGAACAGTTCGTAGACGAAATGCTCCGGCGCCCGTCCGCCCAGAATGTTGCAGATACGGTCATAGACCACCGCATTGGTCTGGTGGTCCTTGCCGAACATTTCGAAATCGACGCCAAGCGCTGCCCAGCGCATGCCGAAATCCGGCTTCCACTGCAGCTTCACGCGGCCGCCGGTGATCGAAAGCGTGGTATCGGTGCCCTCGTCGTCGAAGGTGATGGTGCCGGCCTCGGCGTCGACATGCTTCATCGGCACGTAAAGCACCCGGCCGCTCTTCGGCGAGATCGGCAGGAACGGGCTGTAGGTCGCCTGCCGCTCGGGTCCGAGCGTCGGCAGCATCACCGCCATGATCTGCTCATAGCGTTCGGCGGCGCGCTTGAGCATCGCATCGAAACGGCCGGACTTGTAGTATTGCGTCGCGCTGGCGAACTCGTAGTCGAAGCCGAACGTGTCGAGGAAGCGGCAAAGCATCGCGTTGTTGTGGTCGGCGAAGCTCGCATAGTCGCCGCCGAAGGGGTTGGGGACCGACGACAGCGGCTTGTGCAGATGAGGCTCGAGTGCGGCGCGGTCCGGCACGCTGTCGGGTATCTTGCGCATGCCGTCCATATCGTCGGAAAAGCACAGCAGCTTGGTCGCGACCTTATCCTGCGTCAGGACGCGGAAAGCATGGCGCACCATCGACGTCCGCGCCACTTCGCCGAACGTGCCGATATGCGGCAGGCCGGACGGCCCGTAGCCGGTCTCGAACAGGATTGTTTGCGGGAAGTCGGCGCCTTTGTAGCGCTCGATGATCTTTTTGGCCTCTTCGAAGGGCCACGCCTTGCTTTCGGTCGCGGCCGCCAACAGTTCGGGGTTGAGATCGATGATGTTTGATCCCGCCATGTCACAGTTTCCAAATCATTTGCCGGCCCGAAGGCGGGCCGCGGCAAGGTTTTCAACCGGTCTCTAGGCGTGCAGCGCCGGAGCGTCAACGCGTGCGGCGCTTTTTCCTTGCGGTGCAGAACGGGCGTTCCTAACTTCGAGGCCCGGTTCAAGGAGAAAAAATTGCCGACACCTCATGAAGCCCTGATCTATCTGATGGTCATCACCTCGGCCTCGGACCGCGACATGACCGATGTCGAACTGGCGCGGATCGGCGAGGTCGTCCGCTCCTGGCCGGTGTTCGAGGACTTCAACCGCGACAGGCTGGTCGGCGTTGCCCAGGACTGCCAGAAGCGCCTGCACGAAAAGGACGGGCTGGAGGGTGTGCTGGCTGAAGTCGCCGAGGTCTTGCCTGAGCGGCTGCGCGACACCGCCTATGCCGCCGCCTTCGAGGTTGCCGCCGTCGACCTCGAAATGCGCATGGAAGAGGTGCGGGTGCTGCAGCTGATCCGGCGTCAGCTCGATCTCGACACGCTGACGGTTGCTGCCATCGGCCGCGCGGCCAAGGCGCGGCTGCGCACGCTGACCTGAGTTCTTGGCCGGGCGCTGTTGAGGTTCAGGTCAGGCCGGCAAAGCCGACCGGAACCGGATCAGAAAAAGCTGACCGGGAAATAGCGCAGATAAAATTCGGCGAACGTGCCTTTCATCGAAATCTCCTGCAGCGCGTAATCGATCGCGGCGGCCAGCGCCGGATTGTCCGCTTTGGTGGCAATGGCCATGCCCGAGCCCAGATATTCAGGCGCCAGATAGGG
>NZ_RZRK01000585.1:0-3929 GCF_003997835.1 Mesorhizobium sp. M7A.F.Ca.CA.004.12.1.1 | reverse complement strand
CCCCAACGGATGCCTTCACCGCCGCAACGGTCGCGGTCACCGTCCTCGCGCTGGCGCCGCTGACCGCGCGCTGGCTCGATATACTGCCGCTCGGCGAAACCGCCGCGCGTGGCCTTGGCCTGCGACTGGGACGTGTTCGCGCCACATTGCTTGCGCTCACCGCATTGGCCACCGCAACCGCGACATTGGTCATCGGCCCGCTGAGCTTCGTCGGCCTGATGGCGCCGCACCTCGCACGCATGCTTGGCTTCCACCGCGCCGTGCCGCAGCTTCTGGCCTCGGCCATGACAGGCGGGCTGATCCTCGTTGCCGCCGACTGGGCAGGGCGGACGCTGATCTTTCCCTGGCAAGTGCCGGCCGGCCTCATCGCCGCCTTCGTCGGCGGCCCCTATTTCATGGCGCTGATGTGGAAAGGCAGGCAATGAAGTCCGTCCTGGCATATTGCCGCCCTTGCGCTGCCGATTGTAAGCAGCGCCCACCGATGACGGCCGGCGCGCTCACCGCGCCCGTCAAGACAGCTTGCGGTTCACCTCGATGATCAGACGTTTCCTTTCCTACTACGCGCCCTGGAAGGGGCTGTTCGCGCTCGACTTCTCCTGCGCGGTGCTGGCCGGCCTGCTTGAACTCGGCTTTCCCATGGCGGTCCGCACCTTCGTCGACCAGCTGCTGCCGCAGCAGGACTGGACCTTGATCATCATCGCGTCTGCCGGGCTGCTGGTGATTTACCTGCTCAACACCGTGCTGATGGCGGTCGTCACCTATTGGGGTCACATGCTCGGCATCAACATCGAGACCGAGATGCGGCGCAAGAGTTTCGACCATTTGCAGAAGCTGTCGTTCCGCTTCTACGACAACCACAAGACCGGCCATCTCGTCGGCCGTGTCACCAAGGACCTCGAGGAGATCGGCGAGATCGCCCATCACGGCCCCGAGGACCTGTTCATCGCCATCATGACCTTCGCCGGCGCCTTCGTGCTGATGTTCACGGTCAACATGCATCTGGCGCTGATCACGGCGGTGATCGTGCCTCTGATCGCCTGGGTGACGATGCGCTACGGCGACCGCATGGAGCGCAACTGGCAGGCGCTGTACCGGCGTGTCGGCGATTTCAACGTCCGCATCGAGGAGAATGTCGGCGGCATGCGCGTCGTCCAGGCCTTCGCCAATGAGGAGCATGAGCGCACGCTGTTCGCGCATGACAACCAGCGCTACCGCCAGACCAAGCTCGACGCCTACCGCATCATGTCGGCCAGCAATTCGCTGAACTATATGGGCATAAGGCTGATCCAGCTCGTGGTCATGATCGCCGGCAGCTATCTCGTCATCACGGGAGGCCTCAGCAATGGCGGCTTCGTCGGCTTCCTGCTTTTGGTCGGAGTCTTCGTACGGCCGATAGAGAAGATCAACTCGGTGATCGAGACCTATCCCAAGGGTATTGCCGGCTTCCGGCGCTACACCGAGCTACTCGACACCGAACCCGACATTGCCGACCGGCCAGGTGCCGTGACTGTGGGCGGCCTCAAGGGCGACATCGAATATCGCGGTGTCAGCTTCGGCTATGGCGACGGCAAGCCGGTGCTCAGGGGTATCGATCTCACCATCCACGCCGGCGAAACCATCGCCTTCGTCGGCCCGTCCGGCGCCGGCAAGACCACCATCTGCTCGCTGCTGCCACGTTTCTACGAGGTCAGCGCCGGCGCGATCAGCATCGACGGCATCGATATCAGGGACATGACGCTCGCTTCGCTGCGCGGCCAGATCGGCATCGTCCAGCAGGATGTGTTCCTGTTCGGGGGCTCGATCCGCGAAAACATCGCCTATGGCCGTCTCGGCGCCTCCGACGAGGCTATCGCCGATGCCGCGCGGCGGGCGCAGCTCGACGGCATGATATCGGGCCTGCCGGCCGGCTATGACACGATCATCGGCGAGCGCGGCGTAAAATTGTCCGGCGGCCAGAAGCAGCGGCTGGCGATCGCCCGCATGTTCCTGAAGAACCCGCCGATCCTTATCCTCGACGAGGCGACGTCGGCGCTCGACACCGAGACCGAGCGCGAAATCCAGAAGTCGTTGGCCGAACTTGCCGAGGGCCGAACCACGCTGGTCATCGCACACCGGCTGGCAACGATCCGCGGCGCCGACCGCATCATCGTGCTGCAGAACGGCGAGATCGTCGAAAGCGGCAACCACGACCAATTGATGGGCCGAAAAGGCCTCTACGCCCGCCTCTACAACATGAACTACGCCTCGTTCGACGACATTTCGGAAGGCGAGCTGGAGTTGGATGCGGCGGTCGGCAAGGCGACGTGATTGGGCCTACCACAGGCGCCTACGCCATTTCGGGGCGTTTTGAACCCTCGCGGATGGCCTTGTGCACGCCGCGCTGCAGATCCATGAATGCAGGGCTTTCCATCACCTCTTCGCGGCGCGGGCGCTCGATATCGACGTTGAAGGTCTGCGTGATGCGTCCCGGGCCGATCCCCATGACGACGATGCGGTCCGACAGATAGACGGCCTCCTCCACATCATGAGTGACAAACAGGACGGTCAACCTGTGTTCCTCCCAGATCTGGGTCAGCAGTTCCTGCATCTGATGCCGGGTCAAGGCATCGAGCGCGCCGAATGGCTCGTCCATCAACAGCATCTTGGGCCGGTAGGAAAGCGCGCGCGCAATGGCGACGCGCTGTTTCATGCCGCCCGAGAGTTCGGCCGGATAGCGGTCGGCGCTGTCGGACAGCTTGACGAGTTCGAGATGCTCCAGCGCGATCCTGCGGCAGGTCGGGCGATCGTAACCGGCGGCCTTGAGGGCAAATTCGATGTTCTGCCGCGCCGTCAGCCAGGGAAGCAGCGTGTAGGACTGGAAGACGACGCCACGGTCGAGACCCGGCTGCAGGATCGGCGCGCCATCGATGCTGAGATCGCCGGCGTCGAAGTCCTGCAGTCCGGCCACGATCGACAGCAGCGTGCTCTTGCCGCAGCCCGACGTGCCGACCAGGGAGACAAACTCGTTGTCGGCAAGATCGAGATTGATGTCGCGCAGCACTTCCGTGCGCCGCTCGCCGGTGCCGAAGCTCTTGTGGAGACCGGCGATCCGCAGTTTGGGGGGGCTCATCGGCTGGACCTCATTGCGAGCGGCCCTCTTGCTTGAACAGCACCTTTTCCAGCGCCTTCATCACCTGGTCGGTGATGAGGCCGAGCAGGCCGAGCAGCAGGATGTAGCCGATGATCGTGTTTGTCTGGAAATAGCGCTGCGACACGGTGATGCGATAGCCGAGCCCCGAAGTCGCGGCGACAAGTTCGGCCAGCACCAGCCAGGTCCATGCCCAGCCCAGGCTGATGCGCAGCGTATCCCAGATGCCCGGCAAGGCGCTGGGAACGACGATGCGCGTCAGGATCTTGCGATCCGGCAAGCCGAGTGTACGCCCAAGGCCAATGAAATCGGCTGGAACCCGTTTCACATTGTCCATGATCATCAGCACCTGCTGGAAGAAGGTGCCGATGAAGATGATCAGGAATTTCTGCGAATCTCCGGTGCCCGCCCACAGGATGGAGAGCGGCACGAAAGCGACGACCGGCATGTAGCGGATGAAATCCACCAGCGGCTCGATGGCCGCTTCCCAGGACCGGAAACTGCCGATCAGCACGCCGATCGGTATCGACAGGGCCGAGGCGATGAGGAAGCCGATGGAGATACGATACATCGAGGCTTTGAGGTCCAGCCACAACGTGCCGTCGGCGGCGAGCTTGGCGATCTGCATAGCTACGCTGCCCGGCGACGGCAGGAAGATCGGCTTTACCAACCCCAGTCCGGTCGCCGCCCACCAGGCAAGGCCGAGCCCGACGAACACGGCCACCGCGATGATCAGGAAGCGCGACCTGGCGATGGGCACGCCGATCCCGGAGGATCGGCGGCGCCTCGCCGGTTTCGTGAC
>NZ_RZRK01000584.1:0-3930 GCF_003997835.1 Mesorhizobium sp. M7A.F.Ca.CA.004.12.1.1 | reverse complement strand
AAGCAGAAAATCGTGGTCGTCGGAGCCGGCGCCGGCGGACTGGAGATTGCGCGGGTCGCGGCTGAGCGCGGCCACAAGGTGATGGTGCTTGAAGCATCGAGCCAGGCCGGCGGCCAGGTGCGATTGGCGACGCAGAACCCGCGCCGCAAGGAGCTGATCGGCATCATCGACTGGCGGCTGGCCGAACTCGACCGGCTCGGCGTCGAGATCCGCTACGACACCTGGGCGGAAAAAGACGATGTCCTGGCGCTGTCGCCCGATGTGGTGGTGGTCGCTACCGGCGGCCTGCCGCAGAACCCGCCGCTGACATCAGGCGACAACCTTGTCACCTCGAGTTGGGACATCATGGCCGGCAGCGTCAAGCCGGCCGAAAATGTGCTGCTCTATGACGACAATGGCGGCCATCAGGGCATGGGCGCCGCCGAACTGATCGCCAATGCCGGCTCGAAACTCGAGCTTGTATCGCCGGAGCGTTTCTTTGCCCCGGAAATGGGCGGCATGAACCATGTGCCCTATATCAGGGCCTTCCAGGAAAAGGGCGTCACCATCACCATCAACACGCGGCTGCGTTCGGTGCGGCGTGAGGGCAACCAGCTGATCGCAGAGCTGGCTTCGGATTTCGCCGATGGCTGGCGCGGCGAGCGCAGGGTCGACCAGGTGGTGGTCGAGCACGGTACGCTACCGCTCGACGATCTATACCTCTTGCTGAAGCCGCTGTCGAAGAATGGCGGCGCGGTCGACTACGAGCGTCTGGTGAGCGGTGGCGACATCTTTCCCAAGCGCAATCCAGAAGGCGGCTTTGTTCTGTTCCGCATCGGCGACGCGGTCGCCTCGCGCAACATTCATGCCGCCATCTATGACGGCATCAGGTTCGGCTTGCGAATCTGAAATTAGCTATCGCCAGGATCGTAGCGCGCGGCCGAAGCTTCCTGCAAGAGCCCCTAGACTGGACTTTCCCTGTCGTACTTGTAACGATCTAGGGTGATCCAAACGCTTGGGATCAGTTTCATTCTACTGCAAGTCTGCAGGGAAATCGCGAAGCAGTGCGTCTTCTGCCGAGAAAAGTTGACGAAAACCTAACAAAGTCCGGGGGGACAAGTTGACCAAGAAAGATCCGTTCGTTCCGCGCCAGACCAATACGGCGCTCTACATGCAGCTATACGAGAATGGATATTCGGTTGCCGATATCGCCCGGGTGCAAAAGGCGTATCGTGTGTGTTGCGCGATGTTCAACGGCCGCTACCGCAAGACAGGACGGCCGTTCATCTGCCATGCGGTGGGAGCTGCGTCATCGGCCGCGCATTTCGATAAAAGCGTCGATCTTGTCCTGGCCGCGATGTTTCACGCTGCCTACGACAGCGGCCACTATCCGGACGGAAAGTCCAGCAGGCGCACCGATGCACACCGCAGATGGCTGGAGCAAACAATCGGTCCCCGGGTTGAAGGTCTTGTCGCCCGCCTGGTCGGACTGAAATTCGATACCGGAGACCCCGAGCGCCTTGTGGATGCCGGCGTGCCGGCCGGCGACGAGGACATCTTGTTCCTGGTGCTTGCCCATGAGGTGGATGACCTGGCGGACGGAGGATTGGCGTTTGCGCCCAAATACGGTCAGTCCATACGATCGAGGGTTGCTGCCTGTGCCACTCTGGCGAGGTATCTGGGCCGCGAAAATCTTGCCGTCACCATCGAAGGTTACGGTGCCCGCTACGAGACGATGGCGTGGGCTGCTCCCCTCCAGGAGACGAAGCTGATTGGCTTTCAGATTACGCCAAATTTACGCACATACATCAAATTGCGCCGCCACAAGTTACGCGGCGAATCAGTCGAGGTGCTTTGACACCTCGCTGATCCCGCGACAGATTGGCGTGTCGATGCGCAACCCGCTGAGAACTGGCCGTCCTTGTCGCCTCAGTCGTCGTAGCCCTGGATTGTCCCAAAGGTGTAGTGGCGCAGCTTCAATGCGGTGATCAAATTGGTCAGCTTCATCTTGCCGTCGAAACTGTCCTGGAACATCTCGTCATGCATCAGCAGGATCAGCTTGCCGGGCTTGACGAAGCGGCCATAGCCGAACAGGTGATCGATCTCGCTGACCAGATGGTCAACGCTCTGCACCGGCTCGCCGTTGTCCTTGTGCACCCATTCATGGTCCCAGCCGTAGAGATAGAAGCCTGAGGCAGCGACAAACTCGTAGTCGGGCTCTTCACGCCCCTCCTGGGCGAGCCCAAGCGAGGTGTCGTTCTTCGACATGGAGGGCAGCCTGAACACGTCGCGCCCCGGTAGCCTTGCATGCACCACGGGCTTCAACCCGAGCACCGCGTTTGCCCTTACCATGTCGGCGACGACACCTTCGGTGTCGCCGTAGAAATGCCGGTAGTGATTGTAGGCATGGCTGTAGCTGTGGTTGCCGAGCGTCACCAGAGGAAGCTGCCTGGCGCGCTGGACGAGCGCTCTGTTGGCGGCGCTAGCCTGTGCGTGCATGCCGACCATGAATAGGGTTGCAGGAACCTGCTCGGCTTCCAGCACATCGAGGATGTTGCTTGTGCCGTTCAGCGGCCCATCGTCGAAGGTAAGATATATTATGCGATCGGCCCCTTGGGCGGGAACCGCAAAAATCAAAACCGCCGCCAGCACAAACCGAAACGGTGTCATCAGCCCCGATATCCGGTTGCGATCACGACAAGGCCGCCATGTCCACAACGGCTTGTCAAGGCGAGCCGGTGCATGTCGCCCAAAAGTGCGCAGCGGTTTTGGGATAACGACATGCGCAAACAAAAAGGCAAACCTATGCCAGGCTTCCTTGCAGCACCGTCAGCTTGGCCTTCTTGGGCATGCGGGCGGTCAGCCATTCCAGCGCCTTGTCGTGCGGCATCGGGAAGGCGATGGAGTAGCCCTGCACCTGGTCGCAGCCGATCGCCATCAGCGAATTGAGCTCGGCCTCGGTTTCGGCGCCCTCTGCGACGATCGAGATGCCAAGGCCACGCGCCAGCTCGGTGATGGCGCGGACGATCTTCGAGTTGTCGCCATTCTCATGGATGTTCTGGACGAAGCGGCGATCGATCTTCAGCCGGTCGATCTCGTTCGGGTTGACATGGCTGAGCGAAGCATAGCCGGTGCCGAAATCATCGAGTTCGAGATGGACGCCGGCTGCCCGGATGTGCCGCAGCTTGGCCGCGATACCCGTCTTTTCGTCATCGAGGATGACGGATTCGACGATTTCCAGCGACAGTTTCTGCGGCGGCAGCCCGGCCTTTTCCAGCGTCTCGAACAAGAACGCATCGAAATCGTGTTCGCGCAGCTCGGTGCCGGAAACATTGACGGCAAGCCGTCCGAAGGCAATGCCGGCGCGGTTCCATTCGGCCGCCTCGTTGATCGCCTTGGTGATGACGATGCGGCCGATCTCGGGCATGAAGCCGCATTTCTCGGCGACCGGAATGAACTCGCCGGGCGGGATCATGCCGCGCTCCGCATGGTTCCAGCGCACCAGCGCCTCGATGCCGCTGATCGTGCCGTGGGTCAGTGAGACCTGCGGCTGGAAATAGACCTGGAACGCCCGCTCGGCGATGGCAACCTTGATGTCGTGCTCGAGCTGCTTGCGATAGTCGAGTTCGCGGCGCAGCTCCTCGGAGAAGAAGGAGAAGTTGCCGCCGCCAAGCCTCTTGGCGGAGTAAAGCGCCAGATCGGCGTGGACCAGCAAATCCCCGGCATTGTCGGCGTCGATCGGATAGACCGCGATGCCGGCGCTGGCGCCTGGGAGAATGGTCGTGCCCTGGAAGACGATCGGCTCGTTGATATGTGCCAGGATGCGTCGCGCCAGCATATTGATGTCTTCGGTGCCGCCGGCGCCGCCGAGGATCATGACGAACTCGTCGCCGCCCAGGCGCACGCACAGATCCGACGCCCGGCAGGAATCGCGCATGCGCTGTGCCGTCA
>NZ_RZRK01000583.1:0-3959 GCF_003997835.1 Mesorhizobium sp. M7A.F.Ca.CA.004.12.1.1 | reverse complement strand
CCCTGCAGGAGCCGCAGCATGCGCTCGGGATCGGCAATGTCGGCATTGATTTCGGCCAGCGCGAACTCCTGGCTCGATGTCAGCGAGTAGGGCAGTGCGGCCCTCAGTTTTTCGACGATGCGGCCGTCGCCGACCAGGGGACGGCCGGACAGGCGGCGGACTTTCGCCCGCACCAGCGCCAGCGAGACCTGGCCCGCCAGCAGCTCGTCATAGGCCAGGCGCCGCCAGGCAGCGCCATCGATGGAGACATCGATCGGGTCGGCCGGATTGTGGATGCGGGCGAGCGCATCGGCAAAGGCCGCAAAGGTGTGCCGGCGCATGAAGGCGCCGTCCTGCCATTCGGGAAATTCAGGCACACGCGCCAGCGCCTGGCCGATCGCCCGGCGCAGCACCTTGCCCGAGAGCCCGGCTGTCAGGGGATAGACCGGTTCGACCAGCGGCAGGTTTTCCGCCTCGCTGGCCAGCGCAATATGGTCGGGGTGGACCATGCTCGGGCGGCCATTGAACCATTCCATGCGGCCCGAGACCACGACATGCTCGCCCTCGGGCATCGCCTTTTCGAGATAGGAAGCGTGAGCATGGAAGAAGGTCAGCGCGATCTCGCCGGTGTCGTCATGGGCGAAGACGCGGTAAGGCACCGACCTGTTGCCGCGCGGCGGCGGCTGGTGGCGGTCGATGCGCACCTCCAGCGTCACGATTTGGCCTTCCGCGGATCCTGCGATGCCCGGGCGGCTGCGCCGGTCGATGACGGTGTGCGGCAGCACGAACAGAAGGTCGCCCGCGCGGGCGGGGCGGTCACCCAGATCGGCCGGGACAACCTTCTCGATCAGCGCGCCGACTTTCGGTCCGACGCCTGCAAGCGACGTGATCGGTACAAACAAGGGATCGAGGATGGTCGGGCGCATGATGTCAGCTTATGTTGCGATGGCGGCAGCGCAAGGCTGACAGCCCCTTCTATCCACGCTATATGCGCCGCAGCAAGCAAGGATGCGGCACGATGACCGGAACGACGAGATCAAGCGAGGGGCTCGACGTCCGCCGCCGCAAGCTTCTGTTTCGCTCCTGGCATCGCGGCATGCGCGAGATGGACCTGATCCTCGGCACTTTCGCCGACGCTGAGATCGGCGCCTTGACGGCCGAGGAAATCGACCAATATGAGAGGCTCCTCGACATTCCCGATACCGAATTCCTGCCCATGGTCACCGGCGAACGCCCGGTGCCGGCCGATATCGATTGTGCCGTCCTGCAAAAGATCCTGGCTTTCCGCCATTCTCTGACATTCTGAACACAAGCAATTCCAGGAAAAGTGCAAAGCGCTTCCCCTAGTGAATTGCGATAAAACAAGACCGTGATTTCATGAGCCTCATTCCCACCATCGGTTTGCCGAAAGACCGCGCCGGCCAGTTCATCGTCGACGGCGTCGCTGATGTCTATGAAGCCTTTGCGCTGGTGCAGGCGGCACTCGAGATCGCGCCCGACAAGCCGGTTCTGTTCGTCGCGCGCGACGGTCAGCGCCTGCCGGCGATCGTTGAGGCGCTGTCTTTCGCTGCCCCCGGCCTGCCGGTGCTGCAACTGCCGGCGTGGGATTGTCTGCCCTACGACCGCGTCTCGCCCGGTTCGGATGCTGCCGCCAAGCGCCTCGATGCGCTGACCGCCATGATCGCTCTGGCGAAGAAGCCGCACCGCGCCGTCATCCTCACCACCGCCAATGCGCTGCTGCAGCGCATTCCGCCGGCGGATCTCGTCGAGGCACAGACGTTCCACGCCAGGCCCGGCAACCAGATCGACATGAACGTACTGGTGTCGCGGCTGGAAACGTCCGGTTTTGAGCGCGTGCCGACCGTGCGTGGCATCGGCGAGTTCGCGGTGCGCGGCGGCATTCTCGACCTGTTCGCGCCTGGCTGGACCGAAGCGCTCAGGCTCGACTTCTTCGGCGACACGCTTGAATCGATCCGCGTCTTCGACGCCGCCACGCAGCGCACCACCGGCCAGCGCAAGTCGATGGCGCTGCAGGCGATGAGCGAAGTGGCGCTGACGCCCGAAACCATCAGCCGTTTCCGCCGCTCCTATATCGAAGCCTTTGGCGCTCCACAGCGCGATGACGGGCTCTATGCAGCAGTCAGCGAAGGCAGGCGGTTTGCCGGAATGGAACACTGGCTGCCGTTTTTCTATGAGCGGCTGGAGACGGTGTTCGACTATCTGCCTGACACGCCTGTCATCTTCGACCATCTGGCGCATGAGGCGTTGGCCGAACGCCACACGCTGATCCTCGACCATTACGAGGCGCGCAAGAAGCAGGCGGACGGTGCCTTGAAGGACGCCGTGCCCTACAAGCCGGTCGCACCGGACCTGCTCTATCTCTCCCCGGAAAACCTGATTGCCTCGCTCGGGCCGCGTGAAGCGATCGACTTCACGCCATTCGACGCGCCCGAAGTTGGCGCCAAGAAGGTCTATCACGCCGGCTCGCGCCACGGCCGCAGCTTCGTCGAGGAGCGCGCCGATCCGAACGCCAATGTGTTCGATGTCGTCGTCAAACACATCGCCGATGAGCGCGCGGCGCGCCGCCGCATTGTCATTGCCGGCTGGACCGAAGGCTCGCTCGACCGGCTTGGCCAGATCCTTGCCGAACACCATCTCGGCAATCTCAAGCAGGTGGCGACGCTGGCGGAAGCCGAAAAGCTCGAACCGGGGCAGGCGGCCCTGGCCGTACTGCCGCTCGAATCCGGCTTCGAGACCGAAAAACTGGTCGTCGTCGCCGAACAGGACATTTTGGGCGACCGGCTGATCCGGCGTTCGAAACGCAAGAAGCGTCCCTCGGACTTCATTGCCGAGGCCTCGGCGCTGTCGGCCGGCGACATTGTCGTCCATGCCGATCATGGCATTGGCCGTTTCATCGGCCTGCGTACCATCGAAGCGGTCGGCGCACCGCATGACTGCCTTGAAATCCACTATGCGGGTGACGACCGGCTGTTCCTGCCGGTGGAAAACATCGAGCTTCTGTCGCGCTACGGTTCTGACACAGCCGAGGCGACGCTGGACAAGCTTGGCGGCGGCGCCTGGCAGTCGCGCAAGGCGCGACTGAAGAAGCGCCTGCTCGACATGGCCGGGCAGCTGATCCGCATCGCCGCCGAACGGCAGATGCGCTCCGCACCGCCACTGGTGCCGGCAGAAGGCCTCTATGGCGAGTTCGCGGCCCGCTTCCCCTATGAAGAGACCGACGACCAGCAGACGGCCATCGATTCGGTGCGCGACGATCTTGCTGCCGGCAAGCCGATGGACCGGCTGATTTGCGGCGATGTCGGCTTCGGCAAGACCGAAGTGGCGCTGCGTGCCGCCTTCATCGCGGCGATGGAAGGCTTTCAGGTGGCAGTTGTGGTGCCGACGACATTGTTGTCGCGCCAGCATTTCAAGACCTTTTCGCAGCGTTTCTCCGGCCTGCCGATCCGTGTCGGCCAGGCGTCGCGGCTGGTCGGCGCCAAGGAACTGGCCGAGACCAAGAAAGGCATCGCCGAGGGCCAGGTCGACATTGTCATCGGTACGCACGCGCTGCTTGGTTCCGCGATCTCGTTCAAGAACCTTGGCCTGCTGATCATCGACGAGGAGCAGCACTTTGGCGTCAAGCACAAGGAGCGGCTGAAGGATTTGAAAACCGACGTGCACGTGCTGACGCTCTCGGCGACACCGATCCCGCGCACGCTGCAACTGGCGTTGACCGGGGTGCGCGAGCTGTCGCTGATCGCCACGCCACCGGTCGACCGCATGGCGGTGCGCACCTTCATCTCGCCGTTCGATCCCCTGGTCATCCGCGAGACGCTGCTGCGCGAGCGTTATCGCGGCGGCCATTCCTTCTATGTGGTGCCGCGCATCAGCGATCTTTCGGAAATCCATGATTTCCTGAAGGAATCCGTGCCGGAGTTGAAGGTGGCGGTGGCACATGGCCAGATGCCGCCGGGCGAACT
>NZ_RZRK01000582.1:0-3966 GCF_003997835.1 Mesorhizobium sp. M7A.F.Ca.CA.004.12.1.1 | reverse complement strand
CGAACATCTTCTGTTCGAAACGGTTGACGATGACGTTCGGCTTCACTTCCTTGCCGGCAGTCTCGTAGACCGCCTGGATCAGCCGCTGGGTGTGGCGCAGGCACGGCACCGTCATTTCCGCGACGATGTAGAGCTTGTTGGAACCGAGCAGCACGGTTTCCGTCCATGGAAACCAGGTGCGTGGCATGTCGATGACGACATTGTCGAAATAGGCCGAAACGAGGTCCAGCATGCGCACCACGACATCGGTCTTGAACGAGCGCATCTCTGCTGGATGCGCCGGTGCCGCCAGCACGCACAGCCCGCTGGCATGCTTGGACAGCATCACGTCGAGCAGTTGCCGGTCGAGACGCTCGGGCTGGTTCTCGATCTCGGTGATGTCGAAACGCGGTTCGAGGTCGAGATATTCGGCACAGGCGCCCTGCTGGAAATTGAGATCGACGACGCAGGTCGAGGCGCCGCGCGTCACCGAGTGATGCAGCTGGAAAGCGGTCTGCAGCGCCAGCGTGGTGGTGCCGACGCCGCCCGCGGCAGGCATGAAGGTGTAGATCTGCGATTCGGTGTTTTCCTCGCGCCCGGGTCCCTGCAGCGCCCGCACGACGGAGCGCACCAGATCGGCCGTGGTGATCGGCTTGACCAGGAAATCCGCGACCTTGAGCTGCACCAGAATGCGCACCGCGGCGGCGTTGAACTCCTGCGTGACGACGACGACCGGAACCTTGTCCTCCAGCCGGCGCATAATGCGCTGCAGCGACTCGACCTCCTCCAGCCTTGCCGCATCCATGTCGACGATGATGGCGCCGAAGTCGGCTTCCTGGATCTCGCCGCGCAACTCGGTGACGTTCTTCTCCACTGTCGAGAGCTGTATGATCTCGGAGGCGGAAAATGCGGTGCGCGTGTCCTGCGCAAATGTCCTGTCGGTCGATACGAGCAGGATCTTCCTGGTCTTGATGCCGTTTGCCATTCTGTCAGCCTGTCAGGTCGATCGACCGTTGGATCATTTGCCCGTGGGATCAATTGGTCGTGCTGGACTGCGACGCCTTGGCACCGGCCGCCTGATCGGGTGTGACAGCCGCGGCACTGCCTCGTTGGGCCGGCACCAGGAGCCTGGTGTTCTGGACCCCGTATTTCCAGGGATCGACCATCTGCATGACGGTGTTGGCGGCCTGCGCATTTCCGGCGCCGGCCGTCGGCCCTTCGCTGCGCACATAGTCGTCGCTGGTGCAGCCGGCGGCAAAGCCGGTCAGCAGCAAGGCGACGCTCGATCCAAAGACCAGACGCATGACTTCAATCCTTCGGCAGGTCGAGGAAATGCCCAGCCGAAGCGGCCGCTGCAGGTTGAGTGACGCGGCCGTCTGCCAGCGCCACGGTGCGACCGGCATCGGAATCCTTCACTTCCTCGGTGTTGTTGAGAAAATAGTCGGCGTTGCTGGCCGGCTGCGTGCCATCGGTCGGCTCGACGAGCTTCTTCTCCGGATCGACCGGCTTGACCAGATAGGGCGTCACGATGATGACGAGGTCGGTCTCGCGCCGCTGATAGGATTTCGAGGGAAACAGCGCCCCAAGCACCGGCATCTTGCCGAGGCCGGGAATGCGCGACGTGGTGATGTCGTTTTGCGACTGCAGCAGTCCAGCGATCATGAAGCTCTGGCCGTTCTTCAGGTCTACCGACGTCCTGGCACGGCGCACGATGAAGCCGGGAACCGAGATGGTCCCGATATTGTAGGAGGCCGACGCGTCGATCGAGGAGACTTCCGGCGCGATGTCCAGACTGACCAGCCCATCCTTGAGGACGGTCGGCGTGAAATCCAGGCTGACGCCGTATTTCTTGTAGCTGACCGAGATCTTGCCGTCGTCCTCGGAGACCGGGATCGGGAATTCGCCGCCGGCGAGAAAGCTCGCTGTCTGGCCGGAACGGGCGATCAGGTTCGGCTCGGCCAGCCGCCGCGCCAGGCCGCGCTCTTCTAGCGCCTTGATGGCGATATCGATCGACACGCCGTTCGACAAAAGCCTGCCGATGATCTCGCCGGTGCCGGCGGCCGGCACTGTACCCGGATCGATCGAGACGTCGCGGCCACCGAGGCCGTAGGCAAAATTGGCGGCGTATTTGGCGCCCAGATCCTGACCCGCCTGGCGGTTGATCTCGACAAAACGGACATTGAGCTGGACCTGCTGCGACGATGAGATGTTGACCGAGTTGATGACCTCCTCGGTGCCGGAAAAGCGCGTCGCGATCTTGTTTGCCTTTTCGGCGGCGACCGCGTCATCCGCCTCGCCCGACAGCACGACCCGGCCGTTGGCCGATCCGACCTTGATCCTGGCATCCGGCACGCTGGCCCGAATGGTGCTGGCCAGCTGGTCTGTGTCGAGCGTCACCTCGATGTCGACGGTGCCGACAAGCTGCTTCTTCTCATCGAACAGCGCAATGCCGGTAGTGCCGAGATTGTTGCCGAGCACGTAGAAGGATTTGTCGGTCAGCGGATTGACGTTGGCGATCTCCGGGTCGCCGATGACGATCTGGTAGAAGGCGGCACTGGTCATGATCGTCTTCGGCTTGCCCTTGGCAACCTTGATCGACGCATTCTTGGTCGACGACACATAGACGATGTCGTTGTCAGCTCTCGCCGAGGCGCCGAAAGCCAGCATCGCGGCAGCAGCCAGCGAAGACGCGACAGCCACCGCACGCAAAATGCGCAACCGCCCCATGACCCGATATGTGAACAGCCCGAACATTGTCCCGTCCCTCACCCAGTCCCCACTGGCTTATTTCTGGTCCCGCGAAGGAACCTGGTATTCCTCGGCCTTCGTGCCGCGCGTTACGATGACCGTCTTGAACTTCGGTTTCTCCGGCTCCTTGGTGACGGCGTCGAACACCGAGCCGGCCGCGGCCTGCACATCCGAGGCGACCGATCCGCCGAAGGAGGAGATGGTGGTGACGCCGTTCTTGCCGTCACCGCCTTCGCTGGCGGATCGAAGCGACAGGGACAAGGTGCCGACGGTGCGGGCCAACGCCACTTTCTGCGCGCCGTCTGTCGTCACCTCGATAGTCACCGAATTGGAAATCTGCGGCGTCGTCTGGCGCTCGTCGGCGCCCTGCCCGACGCTCAGCACCTTGGCATCGGCGACGACGATCTCGGAGGTGATGGTCGAACCGGCGGCCCCTTGCGCATTCTTGGCCACTTCCTGAATTTCGCCGGCATCGCGCGTCAGCACCACGTCAACGCGGTCACCGGGCGTGACGAAGCCGCCGACGCCGGCTATCTCGTCGGTGCGGATGGTGACCGCCCGCATTCCGGGCGTCATCATGTTGGAAAGCGTCGCGCGGCCATTTGGCCCAGACAGCTTGGTCAGCAGCACCGGTTCGTTGACCTCGATAGGCGACAGCACCACGCGAGTGCCGTCGGCGAGCAAGGCATTGATGGTGGTGAAGGCGCCCTGCGGCACGGCCTCTTGCGACCACGGGATTTCGCTGAGCTGCGCGCGGTCGAGCGCCATGCCGTAGCGCAATGGGGCATTCGCCACCACGATGGTCTTGAACTCGACCTTCGGCACAACAAGTGCCGGGATCGACGACGTCTTCTCTTCGGAATCGGCCTCGGCCTGGCTTTTGACCCAGAAATCCGCGGCAAAGATCGAGATCGCCCCGAAAACGGCGGCGATGCCGATCATCGATATGGCCTTGCCCCTCACGCCTAAACCCCTGATATCAGCAGTTTCTTGTTTTGTTGGGCTCACGCTAGGCCGCATTGTTAAAGAATCAGGAATCTTGCGCGGCGGCATCGGACCTATTTCCGCCAGCTTGGTTATCGAATGGTTTTGGGTTAAGAGGGATCAGATCCCCGAACGGAACAGGAACCTCGGTCGCTTGGCGCTGAAAAGCGTGGCAGTATCGCGAGGTGATTCGCAGCACCGGACCCTATGGCAGGCATGGACGACAACAACGATCTCTTCGGCAATATGGACAAG
>NZ_RZRK01000581.1:0-3971 GCF_003997835.1 Mesorhizobium sp. M7A.F.Ca.CA.004.12.1.1 | reverse complement strand
GTCTTCACGGTCTCGCGGGCGGACTTTCGCATCATGTCGCGCGCGGCGTTCAGGGTCACGGAATAGAGCCATGTGGTGAAAGCGCCGCCGCCGCGATAGTCGCGGATCGCCTTGCCGAGCCTGACGCAGACTTCCTGGGCGATGTCTTCGGCATCGGCCTTCCTGCCGCACCAGCGATAGGCAGCGCGATAGACGAAGTCATAGTGCCTTTCCAGCAATGTGCTGAAGGCCCCCCTGTCTCCGCCCTTCGCCCGCCCGATCAGTTCGGCGTCGGAGGCTTCGCTTTCATCCAGCATCATCGCCATCATTTGCCTGTTGGACGAAGGCTAATGGCTAATCCTTGGGCAATGGAAAGATTTTTTTGGAAACCGCCGGATCGTGACCGCCGGCACCCCGCTTGACACATCCATATCTCGGCGGTTATACGTCAATCAATAGCCACCGGGTTATCGATCCCAATGACGAACGCTCACGATATCCTCTTCAGAACGCTCTCCGATCCGACGCGTCGTGCGATCTTCGAGCGCCTGTGCCGACAAGGCGAGCAGACGGTCGGCGCCCTGACGGCTCAGTCGGGGGTCTCCCAACCTGCGGTGTCGAAGCATCTCGGCGTACTCAGGCAGGCCGGGCTGGTGCGCGACCGCCATCAAGGACGGCAGACCCATTATAGCGCCCAGATCGCAGCACTTTCCCCGCTGACCGACTGGACGAACCAGATGAATGCGTTCTGGCAGAGCCGGTTCGACGACCTCGAAAATTTGCTCAAAAGAATGGACCAATGACCAACATTGCGACCGAAACGCGCTCCGTCGTCGTCGAACGTGAGATCCCCTATCCGCCGGAAAAAATCTGGCGCGCGCTGACCCAACCGCATCTGATCGAGGAATGGCTGATGAAGAACGACTTCAAGCCAGTTGTGGACCACCGTTTCAATCTGCGAAAGGAAACGCAAACCGACGTGAGCATTGTTGTCGACTGTCAGGTAACAGCCGTCGAGCTGAACAAGACACTGTCCTACACGTGGCAGGCCTATGGCCTCGAGAGTGTCGTCACCTGGACCCTCATGCCGACCAGCACGGGCACCCGGTTGCGTATGGAACAGTCCGGCTTCCGGCCGGATCAGGAGCAGGCGTATCGGGGCGCGACGAGTGGGTGGCGGCAGTACTTTACAAATCTGGGTCAGGTCCTGGCGCGGATGGATTGAACCCGCCGACATGCGGATCACGGGTCCGCTTCGGTCTGTTTTGACAGGAGGAGCTATTGGACAGGAACAAGTGGGTTCGGCAAATTCATCGCTGGCTGTCGATTATGTTTACGCTG
Organism: Mesorhizobium sp. M7A.F.Ca.CA.004.12.1.1; assembly: GCF_003997835.1. Lineage (NCBI taxonomy): Bacteria > Pseudomonadati > Pseudomonadota > Alphaproteobacteria > Hyphomicrobiales > Phyllobacteriaceae > Mesorhizobium > Mesorhizobium sp. M7A.F.Ca.CA.004.12.1.1. The sequence continues at coordinate 2,651 of NZ_RZRK01000581.1, read as the reverse complement.
ACCGTTGTCGCCAACTTCGCCACCATGGCATTCGGCCAGCCTCCCGCCTGGGTAGTCTATTCGCCGCTCCTGCCGCTCTTCCTGCTGCTGTTCAGCGGCCTGTACATGTTCGTGCTGCCCTATGCCGCCAGGGGCCGCGGCGCGCAGCGTGCCGGCGGATAGGAGTGGGTAGAATGACCAAGACGCAGGGTCAGTCGACCAAAGCGGCACCGGTCCTGCTCTCGGGTGGCAACCCGCAAATCGCCAAGGGCGACGGCGACGCTCCGGTGCAGGCCTACATCGCTGCAATGCCGGGCTGGAAGCGTGGCCTCGGCGAGCGGCTCGACGCGCTCATCGAACACAACGTGCCCGACGTGCGCAAGGCCGTGCGCTGGAACTCGCCCTTCTACGGCGTCGAGGGCCAAGGCTGGTTCGTGAGTTTCCATGTCTTCACCCACTATTTGAAAGTGACCTTCTTCAGCGGCACGTCGTTGCGGCCGATTCCGCCTGGCGGCACGGCCAAGAGCAAGGATGTGCGCTGGATCGACATCCGCGAAGACGATCCGTTCGATGAGGCGAGGATGGTGGAATGGATCAAGCAGGCCGCGGCCCTGCCCGGCTGGATCCCGTAATGACCGACTATGACAGAGGAAAAAGAGCCATGAAGATCAAGCTGACCAGCGTGTATGTGGACAACCAGGAAAACGCACTGCGCTTCTACACCGACGTGCTGGGCTTCACCAAAAAGGCCGATTTCAGCAACGGGCCTTATCGCTGGCTGACCGTGGCCTCGGCTGAAGAGCCTGATGGAACCGAGCTGCAACTCGCGCTCAACGACAACCCGGCCGCCAAGGCCTATCAGGAAGCCATCTTCAAGCAGGGCCAGCCCGCGGTCATGTTCTTCACCGACGACGTCAAGGGCGACTACGAGCGCATCAAGGCGAAGGGCGGTGCGTTTATCCAGCCGCCGACCGAGGCGACCGGTTCGACCATCGCCCAGTTGAACGACAGCTGCGGCAACCTCGTTCAGATCACCCAGCTGGCGCGCTGGTAACGGCGGCGGTTGAAACGGGTCGAGACACAGGAGACACCCAATGACCCCCTCGCAACATATCGACCAAATGATCGCCGGCCTCATCGATTGGCGCGGCGATACGCTCGCCGGCATCCGCAAGACCATCCTTGCAGCCGACCCGGACATCGTCGAGGAGTGGAAGTGGATGGGCAGCCCGGTATGGTGCCTCGATGGCAACATCGTGGTCGGCAACGCCCACAAGGACAAGGTGAAGCTGACCTTTTCCCATGGCGCCAGCCTGCCGGACCCCGACAATCTGTTCAACAATGGTTTTGGCGGCAAGGTGTGGCGGGCAATCGACATGTTCGAGGGCGACAGGCTCAATGAGGGCGCTTTAAAAGAGCTCGTCCGCGCAGCGATCGATTACAATCAGGCCAAAAAGAAGAAGAAAGCGGCTGCCGGGGCGAAGCCACAGACGCAAGTCTAGGCCGCCTGGCCTGCCACCCAGCCCGACGACCATGCCCACTGGAAATTATAGCCACCCAGCCAACCCGTGACATCGACGACTTCGCCGATGAAGAACAGGCCCGGCACGGATTTCGCCTGCATCGTCTTCTGGTCCAGCCCGTTGGTGTCGACCCCACCCAGCGTCACTTCGGCGGTGCGGTAGCCCTCTGAGCCGGCAGGCTTGATGCGCCAGTCATTGACTGCGGCAGCTATGGTTTTCATCTGGGCGTCGGAAAGATCAGCAAGGTTGCCGTCGATCCCGGTGCGCTCGGCGATCGACTGCGCAAGCCGCTTCGGCAGATGATTTGCCAGCACCGTTTGTGCCGCTTGCCGCCCATTGCTTCGCTTGGCCACCCGAATGAGGTCCGCCACGTCAACTGCCGGCAGCATGGCGATGCGGATTTCATCGCCCTCGCGCCAATAGGAAGAGATCTGCAGGATAGATGGCCCGCTGACGCCACGATGCGTGAACAGCATCGCTTCGGAGAACCGCGTCTTGCCGCAGGCGACTTCCGCGTCGACGACGTTGCCGGCCAGGGGCGCCAGCCGTTCGAGCGTGTTTACGTCGAAGGTCAGCGGCACCAGCGCCGGTCGCGTTTCGACAATGGCAAGGCCGAACCGTTCGGCAAGCTCATAGCCGAAACCGGTCGCCCCCATCTTGGGGATCGACTTGCCGCCGCAGGCCACCACCAGCGACTGGCAAGTAACCAAGCCTGTGGAGAGGGTGAGCGCAAACCCCTCCACGGTTTTGCGGACATCCTCAACGCTGGCCGAGAGCGCCAGCTCCACGCCCCTGCCCTGCATTTCCGAGACCAGCATGTCGATGATCTGGCGCGCCGAGCCGTCGCAAAACAGCTGCCCAAGCGTCTTCTCGTGATAGGCAATGCGTTGGCGTTCGACGAGGGCGATGAAATCGCGCTGCGTGTAGCGACTGAGCGCCGAAATGCAGAAATGCGGATTGCCCGACAGAAAATTCTGCGGGCTGGCATGGATGTTGGTGAAATTGCACCGGCCGCCGCCGGAGATGCGGATCTTCTCGCCAGGCGCCGTCGCATGATCGAGGATCAGCACCGAACGGCCGCGCTTGGCCGTCTCCACGGCGCACATCATTCCGGCGGCACCCGCGCCGATGATCACTACATCATAGGAT
>NZ_RZRK01000580.1:0-3973 GCF_003997835.1 Mesorhizobium sp. M7A.F.Ca.CA.004.12.1.1 | reverse complement strand
GGGGTACAGCGCTGACGTGGCAGACGAAAAGCGTTCATACTTTCAGCCCCGCTGCGGCGTCGCGCTCGGCCAGACGGTAGAGCTGGTCGCGCCCGGGCAGATAGGGATCCGGCCATTTGACACCACGGTCGCCGAGCGTGACGGCGGCGTGCAGTGTCCAGTAGGGATCGGCGAGATGCGGCCGTGCCAGCGCCACCAGATCGGCGCGGCCGGCCATCAGGATCGAATTGACATGGTCCGGCTCGTAGATGTTGCCGACCGCCATCGTCGCCATGCCGACTTCGTTGCGGATGCGGTCGGAAAACGGCGTCTGGAACATGCGGCCATAGACAGGCTTGGCCAGTGCCGAGGTCTGGCCTGCCGAGACGTCGCAGATGTCGACGCCGGCCTCGTGCAGCAGCCGTGCGATCTCGACCGCGTCGGCCGGTGTGACGCCCTCGATGCCCACCCAGTCATTGGCCGAAATGCGCATCGAGATCGGCTTCTCCGCCCGCCAGGCAGCGCGCACCGCGCGGAAGATTTCGAGGGGATAGCGCATCCGATTGTCAAGCGAACCGCCATATTCATCCGTGCGCCGGTTGGTGACCGGCGTGATGAAGGACGACAAGAGATAGCCATGCGCAGCGTGGATCTCGAGCATGTCGAAGCCGCAACGATCGGCCATCTCGGCCGAAGCCACGAATTCGTCGCGCACGCGGTCCATGTCGGCGCGATCCATCGCCTTCGGCACCTGATTCTGCGGCGACCACGCCACGGCCGAGGCGGCGATCACCGGCCAGTTGCCGGAGACCAGCGGCACGTCGGTGCCTTCCCAGCCAAGCCGGGTCGAACCTTTGGCGCCGGAATGGCCGATCTGGGCGCAGATCTTGGCTTCGGTTTCGGTGTGGACGAAATCGACCAGCCGCTTCCACGCCACCTCATGTTCGGGCGCATAGAATCCCGGACAACCGGGCGTGATGCGACCTTCCGGGCTGACGCAGGTCATCTCGATATAGAGGAGCCCGGCGCCCCCTTTGGCCCGCTCGGCGTAGTGGGTGAAATGCCAGTCGGTCGGGCAGCCGTCGACGGCCTTGTACTGCGCCATCGGCGAAACGACGACGCGGTTCTGCAGCCTCATGTCGCGCAGCTTGAACGGCGCGAACATCGGCGCGCGGCGCAGGCTGTTGCCGCCGGCGCCCGCCTGGCGCTGGAACCATTCCTCCGCACCGCCCAGCCATTCGGCATCGCGCAGCCGCAAATTCTCATGGCTGATGCGCTGCGAGCGGGTCAAAAGCGAATAGTTGAACTGCACCGGATCGAGGCCGAGATAGCGCTCGACCTCCTCGAACCATTCCAGCGAATTGCGCGCCGCCGATTGCAGCTTCAGCACCTCGGTGCGGCGGGCATCCTCATATTTACGGAAGGCGGCATCCAGGTCCGGCTCGGTTTCGACATATTCGGCCAGCGCCACGGCACTTTCCAGTGCCAGCTTGGTGCCGGAGCCGATCGAGAAATGGGCTGAGGCCGCCGCATCGCCCATCAGCGCCAGATTCTTGTAGGACCAGCGCTCGCACAGCACGCGCGGGAAATTGATCCAGGCGGAACCACGGATATGGTTGGCATTGGTCATCAGCGCGTGGCCGCCGAGATGTTTTTCGAAGATCCGCTCACAGACAGCGATCGATTCCTGCTGCGACATCGCGCTGAAGCCGAAAGCAGTCCAGGTCTGTTCGCTGCACTCGACGATGAACGTCGCGGTGTCGCTGTCGAACTGGTAGGCGTGCGCCCAAACCCAGCCATGCTCGGTCTTCTCGAAGATGAAGGTGAAGGCGTCGTCGAATTTCTGGTTGGTGCCGAGCCAGACGAACTTGCATTTGCGGGTGTCGATGTCGGGTTTGAAGATGTCGACGAAAGCGTTGCGCGCCCTGGAGTTGAGGCCGTCGGCCGCGACGACCAGATCATGCGTCTCCATGTAAGGTTTGGGATCGGCGATGTCGGTCTCGAACATCAGCTTGACGCCGAGTTCGCGCGCCCGGCGCTGCAGCAGGACCAGCAGCCGCTTGCGGCCGATGCCGCAGAAACCGTGACCTGACGAGACCGTGCGCACGCCGTCATGGATGACGGCGATGTCGTCCCAGTAGGCAAAGTGCTTCTTGATCCAGACAGCGCTGACCGGGTCGTTTTTCGACAGATTGTCGAGCGTCTCGGCCGACAGCACGACGCCCCAGCCGAACGTGTCGTCGGCGCGGTTGCGCTCGAACACCGTCACATCGTGCGCGGCGTCCCTCAGCTTCATCGAAATGGCAAAGTAGAGGCCAGCTGGTCCGCCGCCGAGAACCGCAACCTTCATGTCTGCGATCTCCTCTTCGCTTGCTGGAGTTCAGTATCGCGCCGGCGACAAGATATTTCAAGCTTAAAGTTTTATATCAAAACGATTGTCCTGACATGGCGAAAGCGCGCCTGCGTGTCATCGCGCAAGCGCGCTGCCGGATCACTTTTCCGGGTTCTTCGGGCTCCACAGCACCGTCTCGGCGTCCTTCTCATAGGCCATTCCGTCGGGATAGCTGATCGCTTCCAGCTGCAGCCCCCACGGCGCCTGGAAATAGAGGATGGTCTGGCCGGCCGCCGGCCCTTCCTTGACCGGCAGCGGCCCCATCCGCGTCTTGACGCCCTTGCCTTCGAGATAGGCTTTGGCGGCAGCGACGTCGTCGACATAGAAGGCGATGTGGAAGCCGCCAATGTCGCTGTTCTTCGGCGTCAGGTTCTTCTGGTCCGGTGCTGTGTATTTGAACAGCTCGATGTTCGAACCATAGCCGCAGCGCACCATGGTGACCTCTTCGATCACCGCCTTCGGGTCGACGCCCAGGAGATCCTGCATGAAGGTGCCCTTGTCGTCGGCGAACGGACCGAACGACATCGCCTTCTTGCAGCCGACCACTTCGGTGAAGAAGTCGACCGCTTGCTTCATATCGGGAACGGTGATGCCGGTGTGGTCGTGGCCGCGCATGCCCGGGATCGAATCCGCCGAGGCCATGCCGGCGCTGCCGAGCATCGTGGCGGCCAGCGTTGCAATTGCGATAGTGGTCTTCATGTCAGTCCTCTCCATTTGGCGGGACTTGGGTCTTTTGGTCGCACGCCCGAGGCCCGCTCTTCGGCGTGCGTATGCATTCATGTCGGCGCCTTGGCGGCGGAAGGAATGTCCAGCCAGTTCGCATCGATCTCGGGCAGCGGAATGGCCGCGATGAGATCGCGCGTGTAGGCCTGCTGCGGCTTGTCGAACAAGGCGTCGGTGGCGCTCGCTTCGACGATCACGCCTTCGCGCATGACGATCACTTGCCGGCACAGCCGCCGGATGACCGACAGATCGTGGCTGATGAAAGCGACGGTCAGCCCCATTTCCGCCGCCAGCTTTTCCAGCAGCGTCAGGATCTGCGCTTGCGTCGACACGTCGAGCCCTGAGACGATCTCGTCGGCCAGCACGAATTTCGGCGACAGCGCCAGCGCCCGCGCAATGCCGACGCGCTGGCGCTGGCCGCCCGATAATTCGTGGCGATAGCGGTTGGCGAAGCTTTGCGGCAGGCCGACGCGCTGCAGCGCCTCGGCAACGCGCGCCTTGAGATTGTCGCCGAGGCCATTTTGCTTGAGTGGCGCGGCGATAATGCTTGCAATGGTGCGGCGCGGGTTGAGCGACGACATCGGATCTTGGAAAATCATCTGCAGATTGCGCCGCAGTGGCCGCAGTTCCGCTTCCGGCAGATGCGTGATGTCGCGGCCGTCGTAAGTTATGCTGCCGGCGCTCGGTTCCAGCAACCGCACCAGAGCACGGCCGAGCGTCGATTTGCCGGATCCGGATTCGCCGACGATGCCGGTCACCGAGCCCCTGGGCAGGTCGAAATCCAGGCCCTTCAGGATTTCGACCAAGGGCGCGCGGCCGATCAGCGGCTTGCGCGTCATGTCGGGCAGCGCGACCTTCAGCCCGCGCACGGAGAACAAC
>NZ_RZRK01000057.1:0-13952 GCF_003997835.1 Mesorhizobium sp. M7A.F.Ca.CA.004.12.1.1 | reverse complement strand
GTTTTTCGCCACTTCGAGCGCCAGTGTGCGCGTCAGGCCGGCCATGCCGGCCTTGGCGGCCGAATAGGCTGCCGTGCCTTCGAAAGACACCAGCGGGCCGGTGACCGACGCCACATTGACGATGCGCCCGTAGCCCGCTTCGACCATCGCCGGCAGAAAGGCCTTCGTGACGAGGAATGCCGTCTTCAGGCTGACGTCGATCCCCTGGTCCCAGTCGGCCTCGGTCATGGCGAGAAACGTCTTGTCGACCGATGGCGATGCCAGCGAGCCCATGCCGGCATTGTTGACCAGTATATCGACCGCCCCGACATCGGCCCGCAGCCGCGCGACATCGGCAGCGATGGTGAGATCGGCGACCACGGCCTTGGCATCGATGCCTTCTGCACGGAGCCCAACGGCGCGATCAAGCACACGCGCACTGGCACCGGTGAGAAAAACGGCATGGCCAGCATAGCCGAGCTGCCGGGCAATGGCAAAGCCGATGCCGTCGGCCGCGCCGGCCCCGGTGATCAAAGCGCGTTTGATGCGGGTATGGGGAATGGTCAAATCGGGCTCCGCTGGTTCCGCCTGTCGCGGTCTTACCACGCAGATTGGACGACGGCGCTGCGAAGATTTGCTCTGCAGCATTCTGCGCCGCTTTGCCGAGCTTCGTCCTGGTGACCCGCGTAGGCGCCGCCCGAATGCTTAGTCCATTGCGTGGCCGGTGTTGACCAGCCATCCTGCCACCGCCGTGCAGTCGCAGGCCGTCACTCGTTCCCGCCGTTCGGGTTGGAGCCCGCCATGACGCAAGTTGACACGCAACCGGACCTTATGCGCCCAATGTCATCCTCGATAGGTCACTTCCATGGCAGTCCTGCTGCGCTGAGGCGTGACCACAGGTTATTTCTAAACTCCGGACCGCGCGCTTGCTGCAATCGATCGACATACTCGCCGGTCAACCTGGGCGACTCGCGCGAGACGAACGACACGTCCTTCCGCGCAGACTCGAGATCGCCCATCCCCATGTATGATGCAGCCCGCAGGAGCCGTGCCCAGTGGTATTCAGGCAGGACCATCAGAAATCGATCAAACGAGGCAGTCGCGGCGTTATAGTTCTCCCCGGCGTATTCGGCATCGCCCCTGAACAGAAAGATCGGATGATAATTCGGACTGAGAAGGTTGGCCCGCGCGAAAGCTGCCTGTGCACCTTCGAGATCTCCGGCGTAAGTTAGCCCAATTCCCAGCCAGGTACGGCACTCTGCATCGTTCGGATTGAGTGCGATGGCCCGCCACAGGCAGCCAAGGCCCGTCTGCAAGTTTCCGAGATAAGTCTCGGCCAATCCGAGAGCACTGTGCAGAGATGCTTCCCGGTCATGGCCACAAAGTCCGGCCCGAGCCTCATCACCAGCCCGGCGAAAGGCCTCGATGGGTTCAATGGACCATCCGTTGAAGCAGGAGTGGAAATCGACCCAGGCAAGAGTCTCCCTTATCAATGCATGCTCTGGCTCGGCGGCGAGGAGCCTTTCACAGAGACGCCGCGCTACGACCATGCCTTTCGCCGTCGGCCGTTCGACGTGGTAAAACGCCTTCAGATAGAGCTTGTGGTGCTGAATTGCTTCCTCGAGGGCGGGCGGGCCTGCCGCGTGCTTCATCAACACCTGGAAGAGGTTTCCGCTGATCACGCCTGTCAATTCGTCATGCGATGACGTCTGGGCGAGATCATATCTTGCGCTCCAGACCTCGACTTCCTCCTCGGCGTCCACGAGATGCGCGAAGGCGTGCATGGCTTTGTCTTGGCTATGGACCGCGACCTCCAGGACATAGTTGGCTCCCGTGGTCCTGCCGATTTCCTTGACAGTGAGATGCCGCTTCGCGAGCGCGAACATTGTGGCCGCTGCGACGATTCCGATCTGGGAGAAGCGTCCGAGCTCTGCGGTCAACGCGCGCGTCAATGCATCCGCATCGGTCCTTGTTTTGCCGAACTGACCCTTGACCGGCATCACCGCCAGCCGCGGTTTTTCGCTTTGATGGGGTGACAGCCCGCCTGGCCTGGCGCCGGAAGCGCCGGCAAAGTACGCCGCGAGCCCGATCTTGGTCCGCACCCCAAGTTTTCCGTAGATGGTCGCAAGGTGAGTGCGAACAGTGGCCGGAGCAATGAAAAGCGCCTTGCCGATCTCCCGATAGGTCAGGCCGGCGGCAAATTTTTCCGCGACCTCGCGCTCACGACCCGACAATGCGACAAGCGTTTGAGCTTTCGAAGCGCCGAGCACCATTGTGGACCCCCGTCCTTGGAAACCCCTCCGTAGCCGAAGAATGCTACAGAAGAATGCTACAAATGCACTAGGCCGAATACCGCATCTGCCCGATTCCGCCGCAGGCTCGCACGGCGCAAGCTTCCCCGACGGCAACAAACAATCGGCTAAGGGGGGTTCCATGCGTCCTGTATCCATAGTGCTGGCATGCACGGCCTTGGGCTATTCCGCCCAACCGTCACCTTCTTTCGCAAGCGGGTGCCGACAGTTGCTGGAATCAAACGTGAAAATCGCCAGCGTGCATGCCTATGCCAGCATCTTGGCCAATGCTGCCCGCAACGGCTGGAACTACACGCCTGAATCGATCGTCAGCGGCTCGAAGCGTCACTTCGAGGAGATGAGTCTCCAGTTGATCGCAGCCGGTTATGAGATTGTCCCCGCCAACGCTCACCCGCACTGCGCCAATCTGAACAGGGCGGAAAACGACGAGAGCACGATGACGACCGAGCCGAACACCTAAGGAAGCCCGATCGACCGCGGTCTGATCTAAGCTGGTCTCACCGCGCGCCACATACACCAGCTTTTGTCGAAACATCGAAATGTCGAAGGTGCGGGCCAACTGTCTGCTGCTCGGATCGAGATGATCCAGCACGTCTTCTGCGTGCGCTGCCTGATCGCGGGGTTCGTTATCAATGATCATGCATGACCTTCCCGATGCCGCCGGAGAGCCGGGCGACACTTCAGGCCTGTCGCGTTTCGCCGCGGCAATCCGTTCACGCATGGTAGGTCCCGGAGGATATTACAATCTCGGCAATGGGCTCGGGCTGGCGACGGGCGTCATGGTCCAGATCGTTGCCGTGCCGCCGGGTTCCGCCGTGAGTGGCCATGCCGCGCTCCTCGATTATTTCGTTGGCAGCATCGCTGCCCTGTCGCTCACCCTGGCCACGCTGGTCTTCTTCTGGAGCGGCGAGATCTACTGCCGCGCATGGGCCAGGAAGCCGTCCCCAGACGTGTCCCTAAACCGCCTTGGCGACATGACGTCGGGGGTCGGGGCGATCGGACTCGGCATCGCCCTGTTCCTGTTCGGCGAACCTGTGCTTGCGGCGACCTCGGGCTTGCTGCATGCGCTCGGCAAGTTCGGCAGCGCCTTCGAGGACGGCAAGCCGTTGCCCGGCTGGCCAGCCAGCTGGCCCAATCCGTTCCGGAGTGCCGTTCTGGCCAGCCGTCTGCCGCCGCTGGTCTCGGCCGCGGTGGGGAGCGGCGGTGCCCTGCAACTGGTATGGTCGGGCGCTTCCTGGACGCTCGTCGCAGCGCCGCTGACATTGCTTGTCTGCTATCTGCTTTGGGCCAAGGCAGACCTGTTGCTGCTGCTCCAGGAGGTGCGAGCCGGGAGCGCGCCGGCATCGTCCGCCGGCAACCGAGATCGAACGTGACGGCCCATGTCGAAGACAGAGGCCCCTGCTTGCAGGCGCCTTTGGGGGTTTGGCAACGTCGCGCAGAAGACCGTGCTGGATCATCTGCAGCATCAGAAGACTCTTCCGGAGTTGAAGCGCACCAAATTCGAGGTGCGGGCGAGGGCCGGAGCGAGAGCGCGCCTCATCCCGCCGATCAGCATGTATGAGAACGCGAGGAATCGGCGGCAGTTGAAAACGGCCTTTTTTCGGACAGTCATTCCCTAGGTTTTGCGTTGGGAGCCGACAACACCAACACCGGTGCCTCATGCGTGTACCCAGCGACCGCGATGACCGCCAGCCCGATCCGTGCGAATCTGATCGAATCGTCTGTTGACCAACAGGCGGGCCACCATTCGTCAGGAATTCATGCCGATGCGGTTGATTGGCGAGGCCTGAAAGGCAAGCAATTTCAGCTGGATGGAATGGCGCGCCCGAAGAGATTCGAACTCCTGACCCCCAGATTCGTAGTCTGGTGCTCTATCCAGCTGAGCTACGGGCGCGCAACAGGCCATGCTTTCCATGACCCCGCAATCCGATCGTAAACGACCGGTCGCGACGAGACGTGTTCCCTAGCGACTGAATTTCGGAAAAGCAAGCCGATCCGGCAAAAGTTTTGTCACAAGTGCCTTGGCCGGCGATGAAGGCTGGGATTCCGGCGCCTGGCAACGGTCCGAAGTCGAGCCGGTTCCTGCTCATTGGAGACCCAGCGCTCAAAACCGTCAGGCGGGGCGGCGCAGGCTGTTGCGGGCCTGGTCGAGCCGGACCGGCTGGTCGGGGATGGTGACGGCGAATGTGGTGCGCCCGCCAATGCTCTCGACCAGTTCCACCGTGCCGCCATGCGCGCGGATCAGTTCGTGCGCGATCGCCAGGCCAAGGCCGGTGCCGCCGCTGCGCGCCGAGCCGCGAAAGGCCGCGAACAGGTTTTCCCGCGCCTTGGGCGGCAGGCCGGGTCCGGTGTCGCTGACGGCAATGCGGCTGACGCTGCCCAGGCGCACGGCCGAAACCGCCAGGCGGCGCACCAGGGCGTTTTCGCTGTCGGCCGCCATCGCCTGCACGGAATTCCGGCACAGATTGGTGAGCACCCTGAACAGCTGGTCGGAATCGGCATCGACCTCGAAGGCCGGCTCGACCGAATTGACGAACTCGATGCCTTGCTCGATGTCGAGCAGGCCTTGCACGTCCTCGACCAGCTGCCGCAGCCGGAGCCGGCGGCGCGCGGGCGGCGGCTCCTGCGTGCGGCCGTAGTGAAGCACGCCTTCGGAATAGGACACGGCACGGTCGAGTGCGCGCAGCAGTTTCGGCGCGAAGGCCTGCACGGTCGGATCCTTGACCTGGCGCAGGCGGTCCGACATCAGCTGCGCCGAGGCCAGGATGTTGCGCATGTCATGGTTGATCTTGGAGACGGCAAGGCCGAGGTCGGCAAGATGCTTCTGCTCGGAGAGCATTTTTTGCAGCCGCTCCTGCATTTGCGACAGCTCGCGCTCGGCAACGCCGATCTCGTCGGCGCGGGCAGCCGGATGGATGATCCGTCCGGGATCGTCGGGCGCCTCGGAGAAGGACAGCATCGAGCGCGTCATCGTCCGGATCGGCCCGATCATGATCAGGTCGATGGCGGCGTAGACCAGCATGGCGGTGAACAGCGAGATCAGCAGCGAGACGAAGGCGACGTTGCGCGAATAGCGCAGCATCGCATTGCGCAGGCTGTTGTCGGGCATGATCAGCTCGAACTCCTTGTCCGAGTCACCGACCGGACCGAAGACGCGCAGCATCCGGTCGCCGCCGAAAAACAACGTGTCGAGCGCGCCGGTCATGCCCTTGATCATGCCGATCGAGGCGATATCGATGTGCGCGTCGACCTTCGGCGGCATTTCGGCCACCACCAGCAGCCGCGAGACGCCGCCGTCGCGCACCGCGATCGCCTTGGCGCCGATCGCCATCAGCACGTCGTTCTGGGCCGTGCGCGACAGCGAGGCGGGCTCACCCTGCACCAGCACGATCGACACCGCAGCCGCCGTGCTCAGCCGTTCCTTAAGCCAGTTCAGCCGGTAGCTGGCGATCCAGGGCAGGAAGATCAGCACTTCGGCCAGAAGCACGAAGACGATGGTCAGCAGCAGCAGCTTGGTCGACAGGCCGCGCGACAGCGGCACCGTGCGCACGGCCGCTGGCGCCTCGGTGGACGCCACCGTGCCGATCCCTTCCTGTGCCTGTATGGTTTCGCTCATGCGGCTAATGTCTTCACGATCACTTGATCAACGCAGATTAGGCGATTACGGCTTTTTTGCCAATTTCATCCTTGGTCGCAAACATAAACCGGTCTGAACGGAGCCGGATTGCGCCCTACGACTCCGGATTGACTTCCAAAAGCCTTCTTTCTATAAGCCCGCACACGCTCGGGCCATTCGTCCCGGCGCGGTTTCGATCGCGCCAAAGCCGGCCCGGCAAAGCTCCTGTTACACAGTGACAGAATCAAGAAGGGCCGCACCCCGCGGTATTAAAACAAATGAAGCGTACCTACCAACCGTCTAAACTCGTCCGCAAACGTCGGCACGGCTTCCGTGCCCGCATGGCCACCAAGGGTGGTCGCGGCGTCGTCGCAGCTCGCCGCAACCGCGGCCGCAAGCGGCTCAGCGCCTGAACGGAAGACGAGATCGTTGCCCGCAACCGGCAAGCCAGTGGGACCAAATCCCAAGCGGCTTCTGAAGCGCGCGGAATTCCTGGCTGTCCGTCGTGGTGAAAAACGACGCGGGCGGCTTTTTCTCGTTGAAGTTCTCGACCGCGGCGACGGCCTGTCGCCGCGCGTCGGCTACACCGTCACCAAGAAGGTCGGCAATGCGGTTGTCCGCAACCGTGTCCGGCGGCGGCTGCGAGAAGCCATCCGTACGCATGCTGCAAGTGACATGGCGCCTGGCAATGATTATGTCATCGTCGGGCGCGAAGACGTGCTTACCACTCCGTTCGGCCAGTTGAAGGCCGAACTCTCCCGCCGACTGCGCGGAACACGATAGGCCAAGGGCTTTCGATGGAAAACAACCGGAACTTCTTCATCACCATCGCGCTGTCGGTGCTGATCCTTGCGGTATGGCAATATTTTTACGTGTTGCCGCGCAGCGAAGCCCAGCGCGAGGCGGCCCGCGTCGAACAGCAGCGCATCGAGGAGCAGAAGAAGGCCGCCGGTACCGACACCGGAACGCCCGCCGCACCTGGCGCCATTCCGAATGCACCGGGTACCGACGCCGTGACGCCGGCCGGCCGCGAACAGGCGCTCGCCACGACGACCCGCGCGAAGATCGACACGCCGAGCCTCGAGGGTTCGATCAACCTGACCGGCGCCCGCCTCGACGACCTCAAGCTCAAGCACTACACCGAGACGGTCGACAAGAACTCGCCCGAGATCAGCCTGCTCAACCCGGCGGCACTGCCCAATGGCTATTATGCCGAGATCGGCTTTGTCGGCAACGACAAGACCGGTGCGGTGCCCGGTCCGGAGACTGTGTGGACCGTCGACGGCAATGCGACGCTGACGCCGACGACCCCGGTCACGCTGACCTATTCGAACGACAAGGGCTTGACCTTCAAGCGCACCTTCTCCGTCGACACCGATTACATGTTCACGGTGTCCGACACGGTGCAGAATGCGGGCACGGCCGCCGTCTCGCTGTCCAATTACGGCCGCGTCACCCGCTTCGACAAGCCGCTCGTTGCCAGCACCTATGTGCTGCATGAGGGCCTGATCGGCTTCACCGGCACCGAAGGCCTGCAGGAGCACAAATACGCGTCCATCGAATCGGACAAGCAGTTCACGCCGGGCAAGTCGACTGACGGCTGGTTGGGCATTACCGACAAATACTGGGCGGTGACGCTGGTGCCGACCGAAAAGCAGCCGTTCCAGCCGCGCTACGCCTTTTTCGAGGACGGCCGCCACCGCTATCAGTCCGACTTCCTGACCGACCCGATAACGGTTGCCGCGGGTCAATCGGCGACGGTGGAGAGCGAGATCTTCGCCGGCGCCAAGGAGGTCGGCAAGATCAACGCCTATGCAGAGGACCGTCAAATCAAGCGGTTCGATCTTTTGATCGACTGGGGCTGGTTCCACTTCATCACCAAGCCGATGTTCTGGCTGATCGACACGCTCTACAAATTCTTCGGCAATTTCGGTCTGGCCATCCTCGCCACCACCGTCATCGTCAAGGCCATCTTCTACCCGCTCGCCAACAAGTCCTACGCGTCGATGGCGAACATGAAGAAGGTGCAGCCGAAAATGCTCGAGATCCGCGAGAAATACGCGGACGACAAGATGAAGCAGCAGCAGGCGATGATGGAGCTCTACAAGACCGAGAAGATCAATCCGATCGCCGGCTGCTGGCCGGTGGCGCTGCAGATCCCGGTGTTCTTCGCGCTCTACAAGGTGCTCTACATCACCATCGAGATGCGTCATGCGCCGTTCTTCGGCTGGATCCAGGATCTGGCCGCGCCCGATCCGACATCGCTGTTCAACCTGTTCGGCCTCATTCCGATCACGCTGCCGCATATGCTGATGATCGGCGTATGGCCGCTGATCATGGGCGTCACCATGTTCCTGCAGATGCGCATGAACCCGACGCCGCCGGACCCGACGCAGGCGGCGATCTTCACCTGGATGCCTGTCATCTTTACCTTCATGATGGCGGGTTTCCCGGCCGGCCTGGTCATCTACTGGGCCTGGAACAACACGCTGTCGATCCTGCAGCAAGGCATCATCATGAAGCGCCAGGGCGCCAAGATCGAGCTGTGGGACAATCTGGTCGCGCTGTTCCGAAAGAAACCATCACCGGCCGAATAGAAGGCGCAGCGCTTTCTCCATCCTTCAAAGCCCCGCCTCGCGCGGGGCTTTTTCGTTCAAGCCGCTTTCGGCATCACGTTCCTGTGATCGGCGAAACTTGCGCCCCGCCGGCGGCGTGACTGCCTGTGCGTTTCCAAAGGCTATCAATTCCGATCAGCCCTCACCCGGAGGAAGACCATATGCGCTTGCCGTCATTCAGGACCATCGCCCTTTCCGCGTTCGTCGCCGGCGTGGCGATTGCCGCGCCCGCCTATGCCAAAAACCCGAATGTCGGCGGCGCGCCGATGTACACCACCAAGAACATCGTCGAGAACGCCGTCAATTCGAAGGACCACACGACGCTGGTCGCCGCGGTCAAGGCCGCCGGCCTGGTCGACACGCTGCAGGGTGCTGGCCCGTTCACAGTCTTCGCCCCGACCAACGCGGCGTTTGCGAAACTGCCCAAGGGCACCGTCGACACGCTGCTGAAGCCGGAGAACAAGGGCAAGCTCACCAAGGTGCTGACCGCGCATGTCGTGGCAGGCAAGATTTCGGGCGCCGAAATGATGAAGAAGGCCAAAGCGATGGGCGGCAAGTACGAGATGAAAACCGTCTCCGGTGACACGCTGACCGCTGAAGTCAAGAAGGGCAAGCTCTACATCATGGATGAGTCAGGCGGCGAGGCGCGAGTGACGATCGCCGACGTCAACCAGTCGAACGGCGTCATCCATGTCGTCAACAAGGTGCTGTTGCCGAAGTAACGGCTTTCGGCAAAGGGGATCAAGGCAGGTCCGTTGGGGCTTTCTCGGGCCTGCCATCCCCACCTCATGACGAGGTGCCATGTTTCTTGGGAAGTCGTATCGGCATCGGCCGGGGTCCTGTCCCTCACAGGACCCGGTTTCTTTTGGTTCATGGACCGAAGACCGTAGAGGACAAATACCTGAACGGAGCGCTTGCAGGGGTAGCCGAGATGCCGGTTAGCCGTAAGCTGGCACGGACCGCCGCGCACCGGAATGTGGCGTCGCGATGCGACTGCCAACGCGGTTGAGGGGTAGAGAGACAACGCTCACCTAGCGCCCGCAGATGTGACATACTGACTGCATATCGATTTCGTAGCCTTGTTAGGAACACGACGTGGATTGGTTTACCCAACGCAAGCCTTTCCCAAATGCCGCAAAGTCAGCTTTCGGAGTTGGAGCGCTTGGCGATATAGCTGCTGAGGAATTGACTCCCATCGTCGACGACACTTACCGAACAACCTCGAGGCATCTCACATCTGATGGGATCAGCATCTACATTCCCTATCGGTTGCATTTTCTGCCGACCGTAGCTGTCGATTTCGCTAGCTTTTCGCCGGGGTCGCAGTGCTTGCTGACACGTTCGACAGACGGTTATCTGAGGCAAAAATCAGCCAAAATTATCCTTCCGCTGAACGAGCCTTGGACGATTCCATTCATCGTTCTTCTCTTAGGCGAGTACGTCGTCGAAATTCTCGACGATATCCATTTGGCGATGCCGTATTTCGATCAGACAGCTTACGCCAGTTTCGTCCGGCAGAACCGGCAGGTAATGCGTGCAATACGCGCTAAGGCGACAAGCTATTGGAATGCCTACTACCGCCAAAGTTATCCCGGCAGGAAATCGTATCCGGCGATTGCCGTCCTCAATCAGCTGGATACTTGGGCAACCTAGCATCACGTGCAACGGGACAGCCGACGACGTCGCCATACGTTGTATTTCCATTTTGTCGACGGTGACGCATTCGAAACTTGCTTCAACAAAAGGCCCTCGACCAAAACATCACTCCATCACGGCGCTGTGGTCGACCTTGGCTGGCGTCGCCGGCTTGCGCAGCAAGAGAACCAGCGGAATGGCGGCAAGCGACAGGATCATCATCAGCTTGAAGTCGTTCATATAGCTTATGATCGTCGCCTGCAGCGTCACCACGCCGTCGAGCGCGGCGCGGCCCGCGGCGCTGTAGGGATCCATCGCCTGGAAGATGGCCGGATTGCTGAAAGCCTGGTTGTAGGGCGTCACATAGGTGGCGATGTTGGCGTGGTTGATCTGCACGTTCTCCGTCAACAGCGCGGTGACGACGGATATGCCGACGCTGGAGCCGATGTTCCGCGACAGATTGTAAAGGCCTGTGCCTTCCGCGCGCCGCTCCGGCGCCAGCGTGGCGAAGGTGATGGTGGTCAGCGGCACGAACAGGAAACCCAGGCCAGCGCCCTGGATGAAGCCGGTGCTGATGATCGTCCATTGCGACACATCAGGGGTCCAGCCGGTCATGTCGTACATCGCCCAGGCGGTGACCAGCAGGCCGGTCAACAGCAGCCAGCGCGTGTCCACCTTGCCGATCAGCCTGCCGACCAGGAACATGCAAGCCATGGTGCCGAGACCGCGCGGCCCCATGACGATGCCGGCCGTCACCACCGGATAGCCCATCAGCGTCTGCAGATAGGGCGTCATCAGGGCCAGCGAGGCCAGATAGGTGATGCCGATGATGAAGATGAAGATCATGCCGACGGCGAAATTCCTGTCGAGGAACAGCCGCGGGTTCACGAAGGTGTTTTTGGCGGTGAAAGTGTGGACGAGGAAGATGTAGAAGGCCGACGCGCAGATCAGCGCCTCGACGATGATCTCGGACGACGAGAACCAGTTGAGCTGCTCGCCGCGATCGAGGAACATCTGCAGCGATGCGATGGTGACGCTGAGCATGCCGAAGCCCAGCCAGTCCAGCCTGGCCTTAAGGTCCGTCTTGGTTTCCTGGACGAACATCGAGACGCCGGCGAAGGCCAGGGCCCCGATCGGGACGTTGATGTAGAACACCCAGCGCCAGCTGACATTCTCGGTCAGCCAGCCGCCGATGACCGGCCCGAGCACCGGCCCGACCATCACCGAAACGCCGAACAGCGCCATCGCCGAGCCGCGCTCCTCGACGCTGTAGATGTCGAGCAGGATGCTCTGCGCCAGCGGCACCAGGGCTGCGCCGAACAGGCCTTGCAGCAGGCGGAAGCCGACGATCTGCGGCAGCGACTGCGCGAAGCCGCACAGCACCGACGCGACGACGAAGCCGGTGATGGAGATCAAAAGGATGCGCTTGCGGCCGAAACGATTGGCAAGATAGCCCGAAGGCGGCGTCATGACGGCCGCCGCGACGATGTAGGACGTCAGCACCCAGTTAATCTGGTCGGCGCTCGCCGAAACGCTACCCTGGATATAGGGCAGCGCCACATTGGCGATGGTCGTGTCCAGTGCCTGCATGATCACGGCCAGGATCACGCAGGCGGTGATGGCGCCGCGATTGGCGACCACGCCACCTGTCGCGGACGCGCCGGTCATGACTTTTGTCCGAACCGGCCGAGGAGGTCCGTCACGAAGTCCGGCAGGCCGCGCGCGTGGCCGGTATCGATGCCGACCACGACGCTCATCCCGCCACGCAACGGCGGCTTGCCTTGGAGATCGTCCAACGTCACGCGCATCGGAATGCGTTGCACGACCTTGACCCAGTTGCCGGTGGTGTTCTGCGCCGGAAGCAAGGAGAAGCTCGACGATGACGCCGGGCTGATCGAGGCGACCGTGCCGTGCCAGACGGCACCCGGGTAGCTGTCGACGCTGATCGTCGCCGTCTGTCCCGGCCGCACATAAGTCAGTTCGGTTTCCTTCGGCTCCGCCGCGATCCACAGATCGGTCGCCGAAATCAGGCTGAAGGCCGGCTGCGAAGCCGGCAGGTACTTGCCGACCTGAAGCGCGTCGACATTGGTGACTATGCCGTCGAACGGCGCCTTGACGATGGAATCGGCAAGATTGCGCTGGGCGTCGTCCACCGCCGACTGCGCCTGGAGGTAGAACGGATTCTTCTCCACCGGCTGGCTGGCGTCGCCGCCAAGCTGGGCAAGCGTCGCCTGTGCCTGCGCCTGGGCAACGGACACTTTCTGGCGGGCGGCGACGAGGTCGTGCTGGGCGCTGTCGAAGGTCGCCTTGGAGGAGGTGGAGGTCTTGAGCAGATCCTGCTGGCGCTGGAAAGCGGCCTCGTAATAGGGGATGTCGGCCTGCGCCTGCTCGATCAGCGCCTGCGACTGCTGGTAGCTCGCCTGCAAGGTCAGCACCTGGTTGCGCACAGTGCCGAGCTGCGCCTGGGCGGCGGCAAGAGCGGTTTCGAAAGAGGCCGGCCGCAGCCGGAAAAGCACCTGGTCCTTCTTCACCGCCTCGTTCTCGTGCACGTCGATCTCGGACACAGTGCCGGAGACATCGGTGGAAACGCCGAGCGACTGCGCCTGGATGTAGGCGTTGTCGGTCGTCATGACCTGGCCGCCGATGACGTAGTAATAGCCGCCGACGACCAGCGCGACCGGAAGCAGGGCAAACAGGATCGGCCGTGCCCGGCCGCGCTTGGGCTTGACCGGCGCCGGAGGCGCCACCGCAACCGTGGCCTGCCGTGGCTCCTTGGACGGCGCCTCGAGCGCCGCCGGCTCCAGGGCGACCGGTGCTTCGAGCTCGTCATTGCCGATGAGGGTGCCGGCTCGCCTTTGTTCGCGTTCGCTGTCCAGTCGGATGATCTGGTCGCGCGCCCGGCCGGCGGAGGATCCGTCTTCTTCGGCAGGCTTCTTTGGTGAGGTTGATTCAGCCATGTGTTTTCTCCCGGTCGGCGGCAGGCTGGGTGCAAGCCGCGAGCAGATTGGATTTGATGAGGGATAGGGTTTGCAGCAGATGCAGCTGGGCATCCGCGGAAAGACCGACAAAGGCCTCGTCCCGCGTCTTCTGCCCATTGGTGCGCATGGTTTCGATGAGCGGATAAGCTTGCGGCTTCAGGTAGAGCAGCCATGCCCGGCGGTCAGCGGGATTGGGCCGGCGCTCGATGAAGCCGCGTGCCTCCATCTTATCGAGCAGCCGGGCGAGCGTGATCGGCGTGATCTCGATAAGATCGGCCAGTTTGTTCTGGTGGATGCCCTCATGCAGGCAGAGATAGGCGAGCACCTGCCACTGGGCGCGGGTCAGCCCCGATGCCCGCGACCTCTGCTCGAACCGCTTTCGAAGCAGGCGCGCGACATCGTGCAGCACGAAGCTGATGTTGGGTGACGATGGCATGGAAGGTACTGAGGTTCTAAGGCGCAACTTTTAGTGAGCATGCTTATTATCATCATGCACATAATCCCGCTGGACGCGGTGCGCAAGACGGACTAAGCCCGCCTGGAAAAAATGACGCATGTGCTGCGACACCATAAAAAGGCTCAGGTAGCAGGCTGTTGCCGGGCAAGGATGGGACGATGAATTGGCTGAAGATCGTGACCGTGGCGGCCATCGCGGGATGGCCTGGCATTGCGCTCGCAAAGGACGCCGTCAGCTGCGGCGGCGCCGCCATGCTGGGTGGCGCGCAATTGAACTGCAGCCACGTCGAACCCCAGGCGCCGCCTCAGTTTTGCACCTATAGCTGGGCTCTCCACATGCCGGCCGGAGACCAGAAAATCG
>NZ_RZRK01000579.1:0-3977 GCF_003997835.1 Mesorhizobium sp. M7A.F.Ca.CA.004.12.1.1 | reverse complement strand
GTGGCGCTGGGCGTCCTTGCCTGGGAGAGAATGCGGCTCGGCTCCGACGTGCCATCGCGTCTGCTGCCGAAGCTCACCTTCCAGGCTTGGGGCAAGGCGGTGCCCAACCACCGCACATTGTTCGACTGGCTGTCGCGCGACGAGGCGGAAGTGGCGAAATACATCGCCGATCCGCTCTGCGGCTGGGATGCTTCGGTGTCGATGTGGCGCGACGTCGTCGGCATGGCGCTGAACGGCGGCAAGGATGCCGGCTTTGCCGGTATCCGACGCGACCTGCCCATCAGCATCGTCGGCGGCGAAAGGGATCCCGCCTCGGATTATGGCAAAGGGATCACGCATCTTGCCAGCCGCATGCGCGCCATGGGCTTTTCGAATCTGGTTTCAAAGGTTTACGCCGACACCCGCCACGAAAGCCTGAACGAGGTGAATCGCGACATCATCATGGATGATTTCGCCATTTGGGCCGACGAAGTCCTCAAAGCGTGACGGATTGGCCCATTGCAAGAGCCGTGACAGCCGTTGCAGGGCTTGATAGAGGCTCTGGTTTCGCAGCAATCACGGTGATTGCGGCAATCACGGTGATTCATGGCTGAGCCCCCGCTGAAAGGCGTCCGCGTCGTCGAACTCGCCCGCATCCTTGCCGGGCCATGGGCCGGGCAGTTGCTCGCCGATCTCGGCGCCGATGTCATCAAGGTCGAGAGCCCCGATGGCGGCGACGACACCCGCAAATGGGGCCCGCCCTTCGTCATGGGCAAGGACGGCGAGAACCTGTCGGCCGCCTATTACCATTCCTGCAATCGCGGCAAGCGCTCCATCGCCATCGATTTCTCGACGCCGGAAGGCGCGGAGACCGTGCGCCGGCTGGTCGCCACCTCGGACGTGCTGATCGAGAACTTCAAGCTCGGCGGCTTGAAGAAATACGGCCTCGACTATGACAGCCTGCGCCAGATCAACCCGCGCCTCGTCTATTGCTCGATCACCGGCTTCGGTCAGGACGGACCCTATGCGCCGCGCGCCGGCTACGACTTCATCATCCAGGCCATGGCCGGCATGATGTCGATCACCGGCGAGGTCGGCCGCGAGCCGCAAAAAGCGGGCGTCGCCATCTCCGACATCTTCACCGGCCTTTATTCGGTCATCGCCATCCAGGCAGCATTGCGCCATGCCGAGCAGACCGGCGAAGGCCAGCACGTCGACATGGCGCTTTTCGACACCCAGATCTCGGCGCTCGGCAACCAGAATTTGAACTATCTCGTCTCCGGCCAATCGCCGGTGCAGATGGGCAATGCGCATATGAACATCGCCCCGTATGAGGTGGTGCCGGTCCGGGACGGGCACATCATCCTGGCGGTCGGCAATGACGGCCAGTTCGCCAAATTCTGCGCCGCTGTCGGACTGGACGACCTGCCTGCCAATCCCGACTTCGCCACCAATCCCGCCCGGGTCGCCAACCGGGTCAAGTTGCGCGAGCGCATGATCGAGGCGCTGAAGATTTTTGACCGCGATCCGCTGCTGGCCAAGCTGGAAGCGGCCGGCGTGCCGGCGAGCCCGATCAACACGATCGGCCAGATGTTTGCCGATCCGCAGACGATCGCGCGCGGCATGCGGCTCGATCTCGACGACGGCCATGGCAATCTTCTGCCTTCGGTGCGTGCGCCGATGGTGATGTCCGGCACGCCGCTGGTCTATGAGCGCCCCTCGCCACGCCTGGGCGAGCACACGCAAGAAATCCTTGCCGAACTGGAGAAGTCTGGACAATGAAGACCGGCGGACAACTCATCGTCGACGCGCTCGAAGCCAACGGCACCGACCGCATCTATTGCGTGCCGGGTGAATCCTATCTGGCAGTGCTCGACGCGCTGCACGACTCTGCGATCCGCACCATCGTCTGCCGCCAGGAAGGCGGTGCCGCCATGATGGCCGATTGCCATGGCCGCCTGACCGGCAAGCCCGGCATCTGCTTCGTCACCCGCGGCCCCGGCGCCACCAACGCCTCGGCCGGCATCCACATCGCCATGCAGGATTCGATACCCGTCATCCTGTTCATCGGCCAGGTCGCCAGCCACGCCAAGGAGCGCGAAGCGTTCCAGGAGGTGGACTATAAGAGGTTCTTCGGCGACATCGCCAAATGGGTGGTCGAGATCGACGACGCCTCGCGCATCCCCGAATTCGTCACCCGCGCTTTCGCGGTGGCGACATCGGGCCGTCCCGGCCCGGTGGTGATCTCGCTGCCCGAAGACATGCTGACCAGTATCGTCGAAGCGGCCATCGCCTTGCCGCACACGCCGGTTGAGACACGGCCGGGCGAAGCGGAGCTCGATGCGCTGGAAAAGCTGCTGGCCAAGGCCAAGCGGCCGTTCGTCATCCTCGGCGGCACGCGCTGGGACGCCGAGGCGGTTGCACAAATGCGCACGATCGCCGAGGCTTGGTCGCTGCCGGTCGGCTGCTCCTTCCGCCGCCAGATGCTGTTCGATCATCTGCATCCGAACTATGCCGGCGATGTCGGCATCGGCATCAACCCGAAGCTGGCCACAGCGATCAAGCAGGCCGATCTCGTGCTGCTGATCGGCGGCCGCATGGGCGAAATGCCCTCGTCCGACTACACGCTGCTGAAAAGCCCCTATCCCGACCAGACGCTGGTGCATGTCCATGCCGACGCCGGCGAGCTCGGCCGCGTCTACCGCCCGACACTGGCGATCAACGCCTCGCCGTCCGCCTTCATCGAAGCTTTCGCCAAGCGCAAACCGGCCTCGGAGCCGACTTGGGCAGCCGAGACGCCAAAGCTGCATGCCGCCTATCTGGACTGGTCGACGCCACCGGAAGGCGGCCCCGGCTCGGTCCAGATGGGCCCGATCATGAACTACCTCGAAAAGATGTTGCCCGACGACGCCATCCTCACCAACGGCGCCGGCAACTACGCCACCTGGGTGCATCGTTTCCACCGCTTCCGCCGCTTCGCCACTCAAGGTGCGCCGACGTCAGGCTCGATGGGCTATGGCACGCCTGCGGCCGTCGCCGCCAAGGAGCTGTTCCCGGAGCGCACCGTGGTCGCTTTCGCCGGCGACGGCTGCTTCCTGATGAACGGGCAGGAATTCGCCACCGCCGTGCAGTATGACCTGCCTATCATTGTGGTCGTCGTCAACAACGGCATCTACGGCACCATCCGCATGCACCAGGAGCGCGAATATCCCGGCCGCGTCGTCGCCACCGATCTCAAGAACCCCGATTTCGCGGCCTTGGCCCGCGCCTATGGCGGCCAGGGCGAAACGGTCGACAAGACCGCCGATTTCGCTCCCGCCTTCGAACGTGCCCGCGCCAGCGGCAAGCCGGCGATCGTGGAAATCCGCCTCGACCCCGAAGCGATCACGCCGACGAAGACGATGACGCAGATACGCGACAAGGCGTAGTCCAAACAAAAAAAGAGGCGGTCGCCCGCCCCTTTTTGTCATGCGGCTTGCGCTACTTGGCGGTCTCGATCTGTCCGCGGATTTCGCCGTCCTTGTTGGCTGCCGTGTGCACGTTGACATAGTCCTTGCCGCCCATCAGGTCGGCGGCCTGCGCGTCGGTCAGCACGGCCGATCCCTTGATCGGGCTCTTGAGCTTGCCCTTGAACGGGATCGCCACCCCGGCGTTTTCACCCATCGCGGCTGGGCCGTGAATATGCCCGGCGGTCGCCGGCCCGCTCAGCCCGGAATATTTGACGTTCCAGCTGAGTTTCTTCGTGGCCGTGTCGAAGGTAAGAGCTGCGGTGCCCTTGCCTTTCGTGGTCACCGGCGGGTTCTGCTGGGCGCCGTCGAGCGTCGCTTTCAGCTTCACCGTCTCCGCCAGGGCCGGCGCTGCCGTAAGGAAGGACACCGAGATGGCCAGTGCCGAAAGCATCGGCGCCAAGGATTGGATACGCATGAGAATCTCCGTTTGCTGATGACATCCAGCCACGGCTCCCCGGCGCGCGGATGTATCGGCACAAGGCTTATAAG
>NZ_RZRK01000578.1:0-3980 GCF_003997835.1 Mesorhizobium sp. M7A.F.Ca.CA.004.12.1.1 | reverse complement strand
GTCGCCCATCATGCCGTCGTCATTCCGACCAGCCGAAAGGCTTTGCCGGCAAAGCCGGACACAGCGCCGGCAAAGAATGCCAACAAGGTGCTCGATGCGCGCGTGCGTATCCACCGGCTGCTGCTCGAAGAGATCAATCTTGTCGCGCTGGAGCGTTTGCCGAAGGATGAGATGCGCCGGCAAGTGCGTGATTTCGTGTCGGAAAAGACCAAGCAGGAGCGGATGGCGATCAACACCGTCGAGCTTGACGCGCTGGTCGACGACATCGTCGACGAGATGGTCGGCCTCGGTCCGCTCGAGCCGCTGCTCAAGGACCCCGACATCAACGATATCCTGATCAACGGCCACATGAACTGCTTTGTCGAAAAGAAGGGCAAGCTGCAGCCGGTCCACATTCCGTTCAAGGATGAGGCGCATCTTCTGCGCATCGTCAACAAGATCGTCGCCGCGGTCGGTCGCCGTGTCGACGAATCGCAGCCGATGGTCGATGCCCGCATGCTGGACGGCTCGCGCTTCAACGCGGCCATCCGCCCGGTTGCGGTCGATGGGCCGCTGGTGTCGATCCGCAAATTTTCCAAGAACAAGCTCGGCCTGCACAAACTGGTCGAATTCGGCGCCATCACCCAGAACATGGCCGAAGTGCTGGCGGCGGCCGTGCATGCCCGCAAGACGACGATCATTTCGGGCGGTACCGGCACCGGCAAGACGACCATGCTCAATGCGCTGTCGGCCTTCATTCCGGAAGACGAGCGGCTGATCACCATCGAGGACGCGGCCGAGCTCCAACTGCAGCAGCCGCATGTCGCGCGTATGGAAACACGTCCGGCCAACATCGAAGGCCATGGCGAGCTGAAGCAGCGCGACCTGGTCAAGAACGCACTGCGCATGCGCCCCGACCGCGTCATCCTCGGCGAGTGCCGGGGCGAGGAGGCTTTCGACATGCTGCAGGCAATGAACACCGGCCACGAAGGGTCGATGGCGACCATCCATGCCAACACGCCGCGCGACGCCATTTCGCGGCTCGAGCAGATGCTCGGCATGACCGGCATGCCGATGACGGTGCAGTCGATCCGCAGCCAGATCGCCAGCGCGCTCGACCTGATCGTTCAGCTGACGCGCCTGTCCGACGGCAAGCGCAAGGTGACCAGTGTCGCCGAGGTGACCGGCATGGAAGGAGATGTCATCCAGATGCAGGAGATCTTCCGCTTTGTGCGTACCGGCATGGAGGCCGACGGCAGGATTCTGGGCCACTACGAGGCGACCGGCATCCGGCCGCGCTTCCTCGAGGATCTGCGCGCCATGGGCATCGAGTTTCCCGGACGATATTTCGAACCCGGCCGGCCGCAGGAGTAGCCAAGTGTTCGATGGAATGAGCGCTATCTATGTCGTTTATGCCGCGGCCGCGCTGACCGGCATCCTGATCGCCGAGGCCTGCTACCTGCTTTATGCCGGCCGCAGCGACAAGCGCACCGCCATCAACCGGCGCATGAAGCTGCAGGAAAACAAGATCAGCCAGGAGCAGGTGCTTGTCCAACTGCGCAAGGAACGCGGCCTCGACGCAGGCACGCCGCTGTTTTCGCTGGATCGGTTCCGCGCTTTGCGAACCCAGTCGGGCATGATCATGCCGCTGTCGAAATTCCTGATGATCAGCTGCGGCGTGGCGATGGCGATGACCCTGGTCGCCATCTGGTACGGCTTGCCGCCGCTGATGGGGCTTGTGCTGTTTGTGGTGCTTGTGCCGGTGCTGCCGGTGATCACGCTGCGCTTCAAGCGCAAGCGCCGGGTAAAGCGGTTCGGCATGCAATTGCCGGAGGCGCTGGAACTGATCACGCGTGGCCTGAAGGCCGGCCATCCGGTGCCGGTGGCGATCGCCATGGTGGCGCGCGAGATGCCCGACCCGATCGGCACCGAGTTCGGCGTCATCGCCGACGAGGTGACATATGGCTCCGATCTGGTTTCGGCGTTGAACTCGCTGTTCGACCGGGTCGGCCAGGAGGATTTGCCGCTGTTCGTCACCGCCGTCTCGATCCAGACCAGTTCGGGCGGCAATCTGCGCGAGATCCTCGACGGCCTGGCGACGACGATCCGCGAGCGCGGCAAGCTGCGCCGCAAGGTGCGCGCCATTGCGACAGAAGGTCGGATGTCGGCCTACATCCTGACAGCGGTGCCGGCGTTGCTGTTCACCGCCATTATGGCGCTGATGCCGGGCTTCTACCGCGACGTCTGGGGCGCGGCGAAAACCTGGTACCTGCTCGGCGGCTCGATCACCTGGCTGATGCTGGGCAATCTGATCATGTTCAAAATGTCGAATTTCAAGTTCTGACATGCAGGGCTTCATCGAATTCCTCGCCTCGCTTGCGCCGACCTCATTGATGCCGGTGGCCATCCTGCTGCTGGCGGCGGGTGCTGCCGCTGTTGCCTGGCCTGTTGTCATGGCGAAGGGCGACCGCAACGAGGTCATGCGCCGGCTCAGGGTCGACAACGGCCCCGTGGCCGCCAAACCAGAGCCGGTGCAGAAGAAGAATACCGGCGTCGTGCGCGAGAAGGCAGTGAAGCGGGCGCAGGAATTCTACGCCAGGAGCGATCCGGAAAATGTCGCCCGGCTGCGCATGAAGCTCATCCAGGCGGGCTACATGGAGCCGCGCGCTGTCGGCACGTTCTTCCTGATCCGGTTCAGCGCGATGATCGGCACGGCAATCGGTGTGTTTGTGCTCAACCGGTGGATGGCCAGCCCGGACGCGACGATGGCCAGTCGCTGGACATTCGTCATCCTGTCGGGAGCGGCCGGCTATTTCCTGCCCGGCCTGGTGTTGAGCCAGAAAGTGCGGGAACGCAGGCGCGAGTACCGCAACGGCTTTCCCGATTTCATGGACCTGATGATTGTCTGCTCGGATGCCGGCATGAGCATGGAGGCCGGCATAGAGCGCGTCTCCAAGGAACTCGCCAAGACCTATCCCGCGCTCAGCCAGAACCTGCAGCTGGTGTCGTTGGAGCTGAGGGCAGGGCGCAGCCTCGACGATGCGCTGAAGGCGCTCGCCGACCGCCTCAGCCTGGACGAAGTGCGTTCCTTCGCCACGCTGCTGCAGCAGTCCAAGGAACTCGGCACCAGCCTGTCGGGGGCGTTGCGCGTTTTTTCCGACGACATGCGCCATAAGCGTATGTCGTTGGCCGAGGAAAAGGCGCACGCTCTGCCGGCCAAGATGTCGGTGCCGGTGGTGGTATGCATCCTACCGGTGGTGCTGATGATCGCGGCCATTCCAGTCATCGTCAAAATGACGGCGCAATAGCATGATGCCGAAAGGTGTGAGGCTTCGATTCGAGCTGAAATCGTCCGGCTCTAGCGAGCGCCCCACAAAAGTCCTAGCAGGGGGACTGACAAACCATTGTTATGACCGTACTCGGCCTTGCAGGTGAGAAGTCCATGCTGTTGCGCACCCTCTTCCTCGGCCTTGCCGCAGCCACCCTGTCGCCCGCCTGGGCCGTGGCCGACGATTGCGGCGATGCCGCCGCCCTGGTGCAGCAGGCCTATCCCAAAGCTCGAAAGAGCGCCGACGGCACCTCGTTCACGCTCGAACCTCATATCAGCATCGCCCTGACGGATGGCGACGCGCCGTTTGGGCTGAGCTGCAAGATCTGGCCTGCCCATGACGACCTGCTGTTGGTAGCCGTGCCGCTGATCGACAGCGCCCAATCCAGCGACGATGGCCATGTCGGCGATATCGAGCTTCTGGTCGTCGACAGGAACAGCCAGCGTGTGCGCCTGCGCCTGCTCCAGCCGGGGCTGATCGCCGATGATGCCATCGCCATCCGCAAGATCGAGTTCGATACCGGCCGCTACAGGCTGGCGCCCGGGGTGATGGCCTTCGGCCTGCGCATCGAAATCGCGAACCATTCGCAGGCCAATCCCTTCAGCGAAACCGACCTGCGGCTTTATGTTCTCGCCGACGATGCCCTGCGCCTGGTACTCGATGGCCTTGTCG
>NZ_RZRK01000577.1:0-3981 GCF_003997835.1 Mesorhizobium sp. M7A.F.Ca.CA.004.12.1.1 | reverse complement strand
GGCCGGAACGCCGGTGAAATCCTGCATCAGCACGCGGGCCGGGCGATAGGCGATCTCGACGCCGGCGGTGCCCTTGTCGGTCAGCCAGCCGGCCACCGCCTGGATCGATTCCTTGGTGACGGAGCGGCCGTCTTCGTTGCGCAGCAGGTTTTCCAGCAGCACCTTCATCGAATAGGGCAGCTGCGAGATGCCGGTGAGGCCGTTCTTCTCGGCCTCGATGAGGTCGAAATAGGCATACTCCGCGCCGCCTGCGGTCAGCGTGCGGCGGCAATTGAAACTGTCGAGGGATTTTGACACGTGCGATCCTTGTCTGTTCAGCCTGAAAGGGAACGGACGCCGATGGCATGCAATCACGCGCAAAGGTGCGGGTACGGCCATTTCCGCTGTCCGTTCCCAAGCAACCCGAGCCGTTCAAGGCGGCGCGTGCGCTGGTTCGGCGCTAATTCTGTTCCCGTGCCGACCGCTGGCACGGATGCACCGCATATAGAGAATTTTCTGGAATAGTTCTAGACAGTTGGAAAGCAAATTTGTGCGATGCGGCAGCGGCCGCGACACATGGTTTCAGGGCAGGCGAGGAATGCGGCTGATCGCCGAAAATCTGGGCGGCGAGCGAGGCGGCGAGGCGGTGTTTTCCGGCATCGATTTTGCCTTGGAGGAGTGTCAGGCGCTCATCGTCACCGGGCCGAACGGATCGGGCAAGTCGACCTTGCTGCGAGTCATCGCCGGGCTGCTGCCGGTGGCGCAAGGCAGCGTGAGGATCGAGGGTACCATGAAGATTGAAGACGGGGACGAAGCGTTCCCGTCTGTTGCCTCGGCCTGTCACTACCTTGGCCACCAGAACGCAATGAAGCCGGCGCTCAGCGTGGCGGAGAATTTGCGCTTCTGGCGCGACTTCAACGGCGACGGACAGCTCGGCGTCGAAGAGGCGCTGGAAACGGTCGGGCTCGGCGGCATCGGCCACCTGCCGTTCGGCTATCTATCGACCGGGCAACGCCGGCGCGCGGCGATCGCGAAACTGCTGGTCAGCCACCGGCCATTGTGGTTGCTGGATGAGCCGACAGCAGGGCTGGACAAGGCGTCGGAGGCGCGGTTTGCGGGGTTGATGGCCAAGCATTGCACGGATGGCGGGATGATTGTCGCGGCGACGCATCTGCCGCTGGGGATCGAGGGGACGGAGTTGAGGATCGGGGGAACTGGTTGATGATGGCGCGCGAGCATCTCATACCATGCTAGCGCTCTTCCTGCGCGACATCCGCCTCAACATCCGTGCCGGCGGCGGGGCGCTGACCGGGGTCATCTTCTTCCTCGCCGTCATCGCCACCATCCCGTTCGGAGTAGGGCCAGACCTGAAGCTGCTGGCCCGCATCGGACCGGCCATCCTGTGGATCGGCGCGCTGCTGTCCTGCCTGCTCGGCCTCGACCGGCTGTTCCAGGCCGACCGCGAGGACGGCTCGCTCGATCTCCTGGTGCTCGGCAATGATCGCCATATGCTGGCCTTGACGGTGCTGGTGAAATGCCTGGCGCATTGGGCGGGCAGCGTGCTGCCGCTGGTCATCGCCGCGCCCCTGCTCGGCCTGTTCATGAACATGGAGCCGCTCGGCATCGGCGCCACGTCGCTGACGCTGCTGGTCGGCACCCCGGCAATCACGTTCATCGGCGCCGCCGGTGCTGCGGTGGCAGTGGCGCTGCCGCGTGGCGGGCTGCTGATCTCGGTACTGGTGCTGCCGCTGACCATTCCGGTGCTGATCTTCGGTGTTTCGGCGAGCTATGGGGCGACCGCCAATCCCGATCCGTTTCTGCAGCCCTTCCTCATTCTTGCCGCGCTGACCCTGTTTCTTGGCGTGCTGGGCCCGGTCTCGGCGGCGCTGGCGCTGCGGCATGGAACGGATTGATGTGGCGTATGACTGCGGCGCGGCGACCGATTGCGAAGCCGACGGAGCGAGGCTAAGGGAAAGGCATGTCTAGACTGGGCGACATGATCGGCTTGGAAGCCCCCACTTCAGCGAGGCCCGTCGCATGAGCGCGCATGCACTCTACGTGACCGCCGCCTATGGCATTACGGCCGTGGTGCTGGCCGGATTGATCGGCTGGATCCTGCTCGACCAGCGGGCGCGCAAGCGCGAACTCGCCGAACTGGAGGCATCCGGCGTGCGGCGGCGCTCCGACAAGGCGGCAAAGCCATGACCACAGAAACGGAAACGCCACCCCCACGCACTCGTCGCCTGTTCGTGCTGTTGCCGCTGCTGATCTTCCTCGGCCTGGCCGGACTGTTCCTGTCGCAGCTGCTGTCGGGGCGCGATGCTTCGGAAGTGCCATCGGCCCTGATCGGCCTGCCGGCGCCGCAAACCAGCCTGCCTGCGCTGGAGGGGTCAAACCTGCCGGGGCTCGATTCGAAAACCTTCGCCGGCAAGGTCACATTGGTCAACGTCTTCGCGTCGTGGTGCGCGCCATGCCGCGAAGAGCACCCGGTGCTTCTGGCGCTGTCGCAGGATAAGCGTTTCACCATGGCGGCGCTGAACTACAAGGAACGGCCGGAAAATGCACGCCGGTTCCTCGGCGATCTCGGCAATCCGTTCCAGGCGATAGGGGTTGACGAAGCGGGCCGCGCGGCGATCGACTGGGGCGTCTACGGCGTGCCGGAGACCTTCGTCATCGGCAAGGACGGCAAGATCGCCTACAAGCATGTCGGCCCGCTGACGCCCGAGACGGCGAGGGATCTCTTGCTGCCACAGATCGACAAGGCGCTGGCGGCACGTTGATATTCAGGTGATGCCGGGCTGCAAACGGCGGCTTCCTGCGCTTCCGGTGCTCACGTACTTAAGTACGCTCCGCTCCGGTTCTCGGAAACCACCGTTTTCGTCTCGGCCTGACCTGAATCTCAACGCACCTTGGCGGTGCGTCTTATCGGACTCGAGATCAGCCGTAGATCTGCTTGTGGATCTGGTAGAGCATTTCCGAGCGGTCGGCGCGCATGTCGGCCAGATCGCGGCTGGAAAAGCTGTCGATTTCGGCGACAAGGCGGTTGTAGTGCTTGCGCTTGGCAATGCTGTTGCGAGCGCGGGTCATGAGACTGTCGAGGATCATAGCAAGGTTCCTTTTTTGGCGCCGCGTTTCGGCGGCGGTTTCTTCCTCCCTTGATCGATACGAAGCATGACATAGTAATGGTGCATTGCAAAAAGAAGATGTTGCAATGCACCATTGCGCTGGACGCATAGCCGGTTAATACGGCGCTAACGTCATGCGCAGAGCCGGCAAGCGATCTTTTGCATGACACTGTGCGTACCCACATTGCCTTCTGTCCCTCCGGCTGGCTTGATCCGGTGTCATTGATGCCGGGAGGAAAGCATGGCGGCCGCAGACTATTATGAAATTCTCGATCCGCGCTTCGCGCGCCTGTTCAACGGCAACGCGCAGGTCGAGAAGCTGTTCACCGGATGCCAGTGGGCGGAGGGGCCGGCCTGGTTCGCCGCCGGCCGCTATGTCGTCTGGTCCGACATCCCCAACAACCGCATGCTGCGTTATGACGAAACCGACGGCAATGTCAGCGTCTTCCGCCAGCCGTCCGGCAATTCGAACGGCAACAGCGTCGACCGGCAGGGCCGGCTGATCACCTGCGAGCATTCGGGCCGCCGTGTCAGCCGCACCGAGTTCGACGGCTCGGTCACCACGATCGCGTCCAAATGGAAGGGCAAGCGGCTGAATTCGCCCAACGACGCGGTGGTGAAATCCGACGGCTCGATCTGGTTCACCGATCCGAGCTACGGCATCGATACGGATTATGAGGGCGACAGGGCCGAGAGCGAAATCGGCGCCTGCCATGTCTACCGGGTCGATCCCGGCACGGGCGAGGTCGAAGCCGTCATCACCGACATGGTCCGGCCCAACGGCCTGGCTTTCTCGCTCGACGAGAGCAAGCTTTATGTCGTCGATACCGGCCGCACGCATGGCGCGCAGAATCCGGCGCATATGCGGGTTTTCAAT
>NZ_RZRK01000576.1:0-3983 GCF_003997835.1 Mesorhizobium sp. M7A.F.Ca.CA.004.12.1.1 | reverse complement strand
GGATGCACATGTGCTTGGGCGTGTAGAGCACCGTTTGCAAGCCGCCGCGGCTGGCATCCTTGAACGCTTCGACCAGGAGCCGTTCCGAAGCCTTCAGCGGCTTGGTGCGCATCTGGATGGTCCAGTAGCTGTCGGCATACTCGACGAACGCCATGGCGCGCGTGCCGGAGCGCGAAACCGAGACCGATTCCACCAGCTGCGGATAGGCATGCTGGAAGCCGACGGCGGGCAGGGCAATCGCCGTCATCGCATCAGCCCCGTCGTCTTGGCCTCACGGATGGCCTTCACCACACGCGGGGTGAATTCCTTTTCGAATTTCTTCAGCGCGGCCGTCACCTGCTCGCCCGAATCGCCCTGACCGCCGTCCTGCATCTGGATGACAGGCGCAAAGCTAAGACTGATTGCTTGGCTGACGCCTGCGCCAGCAATCGACGGCAGCTTCGGAACGCTTGGAAGGATGGTGCCCGACTGGTGGGGCACAAACAGCTCAGGTCGCTTCTCTCCAACGATGTAGGGCTTCCCAGCGGTAACCGGCCCTCCCTTGGCTCGAAGACCGAGGGCGGAGATGATGCCAGGATCACTTCCCCCGCCGCCACCAAGGCCGATGGCGCCCAGAAGGCCGCCGAGCAAGCCGCCGCTGCCGCCGCTGGCGCTGTTCGCCTGCAGGATTGCATCAATCAAATCTTCCTCGATCTTGTCGATGATCTTGTCCAAGGCATTTAGGGCAACATTGGCCAGATCGTCCCAACCGAGCTTTCCGTCATCGAGCGCCGAGCGCAGATCGCCGAACACTCCCTTTAGAACGTCCCTCTGTAGGTCTTGAGCTTCCTGCGCCTTGCGGAGTTTATCGGCTTGGTCAGCATAGGCTTCGGAGACGTCGTCAATCGCCTTGATTTGGCTAGGCGACAATTTCGCATTTTGCCAGTCCTGGTCTCCCTTGCGGCGAGCCTCCTCACGGACCTGCTTCAGGGCCTCTTGTTCGAGGTCCAACGCGACTTTGCGCTTTTCCTGTTCTTTGAACGTGAGACCTAGAGCGCTCTGTTCTTCAAGCAGTGCGGCGGTTCGGTCCTTCACGGACTGAATGTCTTCGTCGAAACGGTCGTCTGCTGTTTTGCGGGTGCTGCCTTTCGTCGGCGTCGGCGTGGCGCCGCTTCCGTTTCCGAAGCCGTTGGGCTTGCCGGCCGCGATCTTGTTTATTTTGGCAACCTGGGCGTCAAGCTTGTCGGCAGCAGCGCCGAAGACATTAAGGCGTTGTTCGGCGTCAGCGATGTCGTATTTGAACGGTGTGAACTCCATGCCCGTGTACTGCTTGAACGTATTGTTCCTTTGAACGGCGGCGTCAAAGTCTGCCTGCGCCGCCTGCTCCGAAGCATGGGCGGCTTCCGCCTGGGTGGCTATCAGTTGCCGCAATGCAGTGATCTGGTCATAGGTCGCGTCGGTCGCGCCCTTCAGCGCTCTCTCATTGGTGGCGATCGCGTCATTTAGGTTTGAGGCCGAGCCTTTTGCGCTGCCCTGGCTTTCATAAAGTAGGAACAGCGCAGCGGCGGCGGCGCCGGCAACGAGACCAAGGGGGCCGAGAGCGGCCGTGAATGTGCCTGCAACGAGTGTTCCGGCGCGCATGGCGGTGAGGAAGGCTCCCAAGGCAACGACCGCGTTGCCAAGCCCAGCCACCATCCCGAGGATCGCGCGACCCGTCAAAGCTCCAATAATGATTGTCGCGAGCTCGACAACGACGTCGGCAACGCCCTTGAAGTTTGTGGCGAGATATTGAAGCGCGGCAACAAGGTCTCGGCTGGCGCCGGCGGAAGCATCCGCGTTTCCGATATAGGCTAGGAATTCATTGTTCACCTGGCCGATGGCGTCGGCGATCGTCGCGTTCGTGACCTTGAACTGCGCCTCGATCGGCTTCTGTGCAGCTAGGATCGCATGGAAAATCCGGTCCGAAGTGATCTTACCTTCCGCGCCAAGAGCCTTCAGCCCGCCGACTGTCGTCTTGAACTCTGTGGCAATCGCTTGCGCTAAGATCGGTGCGTTCTCACGCAGAGACCGCAGCTCGTCACCCTGCAGAACGCCGGAACCCAGCGCCTGACCAAGCTGTAGAATGCCGGCCGCTTGCTCGTTCGCCGACGCTCCACCAGCCTTGAAGGCCTTGGACACGATGTTCGTGACATCGGCGATCTCCTGCTCTGACTTGGCAACACCAGACGCCGAGCGGATAAGCTTCGCGTAAAGGTCGACGTAAGTCTCGAGATCGGTGCGCGCGTCGTTGGCCCCGGCCTTCAGTTCATTGAGCGATCGTGCCGAGACGCCAGCCGATGTTGCTGCGGCGCGGATCTTGTTCCCTGCCGCCGTCCATGCGTCCGCATATTGAGCAATCTCCCTAACGCCAAGTGCAGTGCCGATGCCGGACAGCGGCGCCAGAAGACCTTGGGCAGCGCTCTTCCCGATGCTGTTCAGACGGCTGTCAAATTGACGGGCGCGCCGTTCGATAGCATTAAATTGCGAATTGCTGATCCCGTTCGCGCGGGCGAGGCCCTTTTCGAAGGCCTTGAAATCGGCCGAAAGCTGGACAACCAGCTTTTCGAGGTCAGTTGCTGGCATAGAAGTGGCCAGCTTCTTGGGAGGATCGCATGTTTTCTACCTTGCTCGTGATTGCCGGTCTGACATCAACGCTGACGCCGCAGCAGGCTGACCGATGGATGGGCGCTTACCTTCACTCGATGAAGCTGCACTACGCTTGCCGTGGACACGGGAGCACGTATAGGACAGCGAAAAATATGGCCCTCCGCCAAGTCCAACTGCTGGACCTATATGGACCAAGTGGCCGGTTCACGGTTCGCGATGTCACCAACCTCGATCGCGACCTCCAGGCCGGAAAGGTCACGCTCGACGCGTCCATCAATCTAAAGGATTGCGAGAACCTTTTGCTTGAAGACAAAGCTGACCTTGAGGCATTAGGCGACGGAAAATAGCCGCTCGACCGGCAACAGCGCCACTGGGTTGAACGGCACCTTCGGCTGAAGCCCGATGATAGGTGCGGCGTCCGCGGTCAGCCAGTCCCACAACGCGTCCTTGTCGGCCTCGGAAAGCTGCCTGTCTGACCCTGATTGCGACTTCCGGAAGCCCTCGACGACCGCATGGAATTGCCAGATGCTCATGCCGTTCACCTGTTGCGGTGAATAGCCCATGACTTGGCCGTAGCCGTATAGGACTTCAAAGCGGACCTTCCCGTTTGGCAGATCGTCTAGGGTGACGCCCTCATCCTCTTGGCTTTTTTTTTTAGGCTCGCCTGCCTCGTCGGGAGCGCCCATGCACGCCGCCATCAATATGGCCTGCGCGATCGGCAGGTTTTCCGCCGGCGGGCGGTCCTCGACATAGGATCGAACCAGCGTCAGAGCCTTCGCTGGCTCCATGCCGCCGCCAATCAGACCCAGCCGTATCACGTTCGAAATGTCGGTGGTTCTGCAGGTTCGATCCATGAGACGACCGAGCACCACGAACGGACCGGCATCGGTCTTTTCCTGAAGCTCGGCGAATTCGCCCCAGCCGACGCGGAAGGGATAGGTCCCATCCGCGAAGTCCAGCGTCACCCTGGCGTCGCGGCTCATTTACGGGGTCACCACGCGAACCAGCTCACCGTCGCTCGACATCTCGACGTTGTTGGTCACCCGACCGTTCTTGGACGGGTTACCCATGGTCACGGTTCCGACATGCATGAAACCGGTCCACGTGATGGTTTTCGCAGGGAATTCCATCTCCACTTTCACCGGGATGCTGTCGGGGTTCTCCCAGGCATCGAGCCACGTCTCAACGGATTCGTTGGCGAGAATGCCTTCGCCACTGATCGTCACCGATAGGCTGGTGGCGTCGCGTCCGAGCCAAGCCACCTTGTCGGGGTCGACACAATCCGGGAGGCTGAATTCCTCCAGAGCCTTGGTCAGCGTCATCGACTTGGAAAGAAAGCCGCACGGCGCGGTGTAGAC
>NZ_RZRK01000575.1:0-3986 GCF_003997835.1 Mesorhizobium sp. M7A.F.Ca.CA.004.12.1.1 | reverse complement strand
GTCGAGGTCATCGGACGTGATATCAGGCATGTCACCGAGAACGATCATCACGCCGGCGGAATCTTCCGGCAGATAGGCGATGCCGGCTTTCAGCGAGGTGGACAGGCCCTCGGCAAAATCGGGATTGTCGGCGAAGGTCACGTCGAGGCCCACCAGCGCAGCGCGCACCCGCTCGCGCTGGTGGCCGGTGACGATGACAGTGCCGGACGCCTTCGAGCCGAGCGCCCGCTCGGCGGTGCGGCGCACAAGCGGCTTGCCGTCGAACAGCGCCAAAAGCTTGTTCGGCCCGCCCATGCGGCTTGAGCGGCCAGCGGCCAGCAGCACGATGCCGACCTTGAGCTGGCTTTTGGCCGGCAGCGGTTCGCGCGGCTGCGGCCGTGTCGGGATTTCCATCAACAGCCCGCCGACCCCCATGGCGGCAATATCCCTGGCCGTCACGTCGAGGCCAGCGATCAACCGGTCCAGCACCCAGTCGAAACCATTCTCCTTGGGGCTGCGGGCGCAGCCGGGCGCGCCGATGATGCGCTTGCCATCGAGCGTGCCGAGCACCAGCAGATTGCCGGGATCGACCGGCATGCCCGCGCGGATGACTGCACCACCCGCCTTCTCGATCGCCGCGGGAATGACATCGGCAAAATCGCTCATCGCCGAAGCGCCGAAGATCACCACCATGTCGTTGTCGCGCGCCAGGGAGACCGCGGCCTCCGCCACTGGCGCGACCTCATGCGGCGTGCGGCGCTCCGCAGTCAGCCTGCCGCCCGTACGCGCCAGCCGCGCTTCGGTGACGCGCAGCGTCTTGTCGAGCACGGAAGGCTTGATGCCCGGCAGAACCGTCTGGATGACGCCGACACGCACGGGCCGGTAGGCATTGACGGCAAATATCTCGCCCGCGGCGCAGATTTCTGTCGCAGCGTCGACCAGCGCTGAACTGACCGCGAAGGGAATGATCTTCACGGTCGCGACCATCTGGCCTTTCTCGACCGGCGCATGCTGCGCCAGCGTGGCGATGGTGATGGCGGGATCAATGGCATTGATGGCATCGATGACAGCGGCATCGACCGTGAAGATGCCCGGCGCCTTGGCATGGAGATTGACCCGCCCGGTCGCGGCAGGCCTGGCTTCGATCCCGCGAAAGGTCATGCTCTCGGCAATCGTTTGCGCGGCCGCATCCTCGCCGAGGTCGTCCTCAGTCAGCACAGCCGCAACGACCTCGGAAACACCGGCAGCCCGCAGCAGCGCCACATCTTCAGCGCTCAGCCTGTGCGCCTTGCGGAAGCGGCGTTCGCCGGCGGTGGTGGAGTGCGCCAGCACCGCGCCTTCCGCGGTCTCGATCGGGATCGGGCCGAATTTCACGCCGCCGCGCCCTTGGCATCGAGACCGCGCGAGCGGAAGGCGTGGATTGCCTGGGCCAACACCGCAACGGCGATCTCTCCCGGGCTGGCAGCACCGATGTCGAGCCCGATCGGCGCATGGATACGGGCGATCTGATCGGCGCTCGCGCCCAGCGCCAGCAGGCGTTCGACCCGCTTGGCATGCGTCTTCCTGCTACCGAGCGCCCCGACATAGAAACAGTTGGCGTCGAGCGCGGCCTTCAGCGCGAAATCATCGACCTTCGGGTCATGAGTGACGGCGGCAAGCGCCGTATAGCTGTCGAGCGGCTGACGCTTCAGCACATCCTCCGGCCATTCGGCATGAAGCGCCACATCGGGAAAGCGGTCCGGCGTGGCGAAGGCGGTGCGGGGGTCGATTATCTCCACGGGATAGCCGGCGATCCTGGCCATCGGCGCCAGCGCCTGGCTGATATGGACAGCGCCAATCACGACCAGACGCGGCTGCGGCAGATGCGCGTTGAGAAAGAAATTCCGCCCCTCTGCTTCGACCGAACCGGAGTTGCCTGTGCGGAACGCCCTGGCGATCGCGGCGCCAAGATCGCCGGCGACCTGATCGCCTTCGCGCACGATGCGGTCGCGGCCGTCACCGAGATCGGTGACCAGGATCGCCGCGCGGCGAGCGCGTCGTTCGGCGTTCAAAATTTTTAAGGCGTAGGGATCCATCCGAGATCAGCCCAGTCTTTCCACGTACACCTTGATGCGGCCGCCACAGGACAAGCCGACCTGCCATGCGGTCTCATCGGCAACACCGAACTCCAGCATCCTGGCCTTGCCGCTGTCGATGACGTCGATGGCCTCACTGACCACAGCGCCTTCGACGCAGCCGCCCGAGACGGAGCCGTGGAAATTGCCGTCGGCGTCGATGACCAGATGGCTGCCTACAGGTCGGGGCGCCGAACCCCAGGTCTCGACCACAGTCGCGATGGCCACGTCCTTGCCGTCCTTCATCCAGCCCTCCGCGATGATCAGCGGGTCGCGGGCCTCATCCAGATAAATGCTGCTTTCCATGACCGTTTCTCCAGAAGTCTGTTTTTCTCGGGATCTGTTTTCCGGGTGGGAAAGATATGGTTATGCGGCGTGCCTCGCGCCAGCGTCCAGCCATCGGCGCGGATCGACGGATTGTGCCGACTTCTTGTCCAATGACGCGCAGAGATCGGCCAGCGCATCGAGATTGTGCACCGAGCGGAACTCGTCGACATGCGGCAGCATCGCCTTGACGCCACGGGCGCGCGCCTGAAAACCGTCAAAGCGCAGCAACGGGTTCAGCCAGATCAGCCGCCGGCAGGATTTGTGCAGGCGCTCCATTTCCTCCGACAGGCCGTCGACATCGTCGCGCTCCAACCCGTCGGTGATCAGAAGCACGACCGCCCCCTGCCCCAGCACGCGCCGCGACCATATCAGGTTGAACTCGGCAAGTGTGTCGCCGATGCGGGTGCCGCCCGACCAGTCCTTGACCGCCGCAGAACAGTCGGCAAGTGCTGCATCGGGATCGCGGTGGCGCATCTGCCGGGTCAGATTGGTCAGTCTGGTACCGAAGACGAAGGTGTGCACGCGACGCCTTTTTTCCGTCAGTGCATGCAAGAAATGCAGGAAGATGCGCGTGTACTGGCTCATCGAGCCTGAAATGTCGGCCAGAACCACCAAAGGCGGATGAACTTCGCGGGCTGAGCGGAATTTCGGCAGGATCAGTTCGCCGCCGGTGCGCGCGGCCGAACGCATCATGGCTCGCGGATCAATGCGGCGGCCATGCGCATCGGCCTTGAAGCGCCGGGTCCGCACCATGTCGAAAGGCAGCCGCAGTTCGGCGATCGCCTTCTTGGCGTCGGCCATCTCGGCGGCGTTCATCTGGGCAAAATCCTTGGCCCGCAGCACCTCGTTGCCGGAAAAGGTGA
Organism: Mesorhizobium sp. M7A.F.Ca.CA.004.12.1.1; assembly: GCF_003997835.1. NCBI lineage: Bacteria > Pseudomonadati > Pseudomonadota > Alphaproteobacteria > Hyphomicrobiales > Phyllobacteriaceae > Mesorhizobium > Mesorhizobium sp. M7A.F.Ca.CA.004.12.1.1. The sequence continues at coordinate 703 of NZ_RZRK01000575.1, read as the reverse complement.
AGCGGGCGTCGACCTCGATCTCGGGAATTTCCTGTGGCGGCTGGTTCTTCTGGTGGCCCTCGAACATCGCCTGGCTGACCCGGTTTTCAGCGGCGCGCGGCTTCTGCTTTTCCCTGGTGTCGGGTGCCACCGGCGAAAACATAGCCAGCATCTTCTCGATCAGTTCACGCGATTTCCAGAACAGCCGGAAAGCTTCGTCGAAAGTGGCGTGATCCTCATGCCTGGACACCAGCACGGCGTGCAGCGTCCAGTAGAAATCGTCGCGCGAACCAATGCCGGCGGCGAGCACCGCCTCGATGGCGTCCTTGACCGAGGCCGGCCCGACCCGCATGCCGGCCTTGCGTAAGGTGCGGGCAAAATAGACGATGTTGTCGGCAATCCGCCCGTGCGGCATGGCCTCTTTCGGTTCGGGGCGCGGCATCGCCTACTCCGCCGCCGAAAGCTCGGCCTTCACCTCGTTGAGGATGCGCCGGCCTTCGCCCTGTTCGATGCGGGCAATGTCGTCCTGGTATTTCAACAGCACGCCGATCGTGTCGGAGACGGTTTCCGGATCGAGCGCCACCTTGTCGAGCTCGGTCAGCGCGCCGGCCCAGTCGATGGTCTCGGCGACGCCAGGCACCTTGAACAATTCGATCTGGCGCAGCTTCTGGATAAAGGAGACCACTTCTGCCGAAAGCCGCTGGTTGGCCTGCGGCACCTTACG
>NZ_RZRK01000574.1:0-3988 GCF_003997835.1 Mesorhizobium sp. M7A.F.Ca.CA.004.12.1.1 | reverse complement strand
AGATCGAGTTCGGCCGGAATGCCGTTCAGCAATGCCTTGGCGGAGATCACCGCCTTCTCCGGATCGACCGTGATCGAACCGTCGGCATCCGTCACGATCTGGCCCTCGAAAGGCTTGGCCAAGGACATGCCGCTATAGTCGAGCGACACCAGCCAATCGAGCTTCGAGGAGTCGACACCGGACTGCAGCGGAATATCCGCCTTGACGTGGCCGGTGACGCTGCCCGACAGGTCTTCCGGCAGGATGCCGACATGGCGCATGGCGTTGATCGGCTCGTAGGATGCGAGTTCGGCTACGGCCGACGCTTCGCCGTCGACGTCGATATCGAGCGCGCCGACGACCGGCGGGCGGTTGGCCGCCTTGACCGTCAGCGTGCCGTTGCTGGCCGCCACGGTGCGGCCGCTGGGCATGTAGACGGTGCCCGAGGATAGCGAGATATCGACATCGTTGCCGTGGAAACCGACGACGCCGACCGCGTCGCGTATCGGCGGAATGCGGCCGGCGGTGTCGAAGCGCGATCCCTCGATCTGGAAGCGGCCGAACACCTCATCGGCCGAAAGCGGCACGCCGTTGCCCAGGCGGCCCGGCACCACCTGGAACTGAAGGTTGGCGTCGACGACACGGCCGCCGAACAGATTGGCCAGCACCCAGAGCCGGGCATTGCGCGCCGAAAACCACGGCCACAGCTGCTTGACGTGAGAGACCTGCATGTCGTGGATGTTGAACGCCAGATTGATCCCCGGCACTTTGCCGTCGACGAACGCCACGGCGGCGGTGCCAAGCATCTCGCCGGAGCCGGCGGACCGGAGCGCGATCTGCTCGGCGACCAATTTGTGGCTCACCGTGTTGTAGACGCCGGCAATCCGGGCCAGGAAGGTGAGCGCCGGCTCGGGCGACTCCGAAGGCGCAAGCGACGATCCGTCGCTGGTCAGGTCGTAGCGATAGGAGGGTTCTTCACCCACCGCTCCGCTTGCCGGCTTCGGCCCGATCGAACCGGCGAAATCGAATGTCGAGCGGCCGGTCTTCAGCAGCAATCTGTCGACCTGGATCTTGTTGCTGCCCGCAACCAGCGTCGCATTGATATCGACGTCCGCCGGCAGCAGTCCTCGCGTGCCGAGATCGAGGACAGAACCCGTCGACGACAAAGCGGCCGTCAGCCGCGATGCGTTCGCGCCGAACCCTTCCGATCCCGTCAGCTTCAGCGCGACGGTTCCCAGCTTGCCGGCAGCGGCCGCCATATCGCCGGTATCGGCCAGATCGACGCTCGCATCCAGTGCCGTGACGCGGTGCGCCGCGATATCGCGGGAGGCGGAAGCGGCAACGGTAGCCGTCCTGCCGTCGATGTCGGCCGTGGACGAGAACTGCATGCCGCCCGGGCCCGACTGCACGACGGTGGCGTCGGTGATCTTGACGAGCTTGATCGCTCCGGTTTCGGGCAGCACGAATTCGACATTGCGAAGGTCGATCCGGCGCAGCGAATCCTCCCGCACGGCATCGAGTGCGTGGTTGATGTTTCCGAACACCGCGGCGGACAGCTTCTCCGGATCGATGAGGCCGTCCGCATTGCGCAGGCCGGCGGTCCAGTCGCCGCCTGACGGCATCGCCGCCACGACGATGCGGGCATCCGAGATCCTGGCGCTGGTCAGCCGCACATCTCCCCACAGCAGCGGGAACAGACGCACGCCGAAGCGCACGCGGCCGGCATCGGCCATCGGCTTACCGTCCGAAGTCTTCAAGCTGACGTCGCTGACCTGAAGCGCGATGAAACTCGAACCGTCGAGCGTGATGCGGGCAGGCCCGACCGCGACATTGACATCGACGCCCGCCAGTTTCTCGAGCGCCGTTTCCGCCTCGGTGCGAAGCCGGTCGGATCCGATGCCGGAGGCGCCAACCAGATAAACGAGCACGGCGGCCAGCAGCACGAAAGCGACCAGACCGGCGAACAGTCGCGACAGGATGCGAAAACCGCGTCCGATCGAAGCCTGACCGAGCGGCGGCACACGGCAGGCGGACGGAAAGGTCCCCAGGTCGGTGATCTCATCACGCCTGAACCGGATCTTCTCGTGCTGCGGTCGCTCCTGATCCACGCAATTTTCCGTTGTACGAACTCGATCGTGGACGAATCCCCGTCCGACACTATATCGGTGTGGCTTCGCGCGTAACCTCAAACAAGGGCATCGGTATGGCTGACCTCGACGTAGGCGATCTCGCGCCGCAATTCGACCTGCCGCGGGACGGCGGCGGATCAGTCAGCCTTGCCGCATCGTCCGGCAAGCCCATCGTGCTGTATTTCTATCCGCAGGACGACACAACAAGCTGCACGCAGGAGGCGATCAGCTTCTCGCAACTGAAGCCGGACTTCGAGAAGGCCGGCGCCGTGGTGATCGGCCTGTCGCCCGACCCCGTCAAGAAGCACGACAAGTTCAAGTCGAAATACAATCTCACTATCGACCTCGCCGCCGACGAGGAGCGCAAGGTGATCGAAGCCTACCATCTGTGGGTCGAGAAATCGATGTATGGCCGCAAGTATATGGGCGTCGAGCGCGCGACGTTCCTGATCGGCCGCGACGGGCGGATCGCCAGGATTTGGCGCAAGGTCCGCGTCAAGGGCCATGCGGAAGAGGTGCTCGAGGCCGTTCGCGCGCTTTGAGGTTTTGCCGGCGAGGTTGGCCCGGTTTCCCTTACAACCATACGCACGCCTGGCGGGCGTTCGCTGCGGGCAAGCCGGCCCTGCAAGCCTTTGTTAACCTTAATAATGTGTAGTCAAGCTGTCGTGGTGTCGTAAACGAAAGCTTGGTCCCGTGAACGCAACCGGTCAGTCCGCAGTCTTCGGCAGGCGTAAGGAGCCCCATACGGTCATCATCGCCCGGGGCAACGAGATCAGGCATTTCACGATCCGACCGTGGCTGGCGGCCTTTATCGGCTCGGCGCTCGCCGCCATTGCCGTCGGCTACCTCATGGCCACCTCCTATCTGGTGCTGCGCGACGATCTGATAGGCGCCACCACGGCGCGCCAGGCGCGCATGCAGCAAGCCTATGAAGATCGCATTTCGGCGCTTCGCGCCCAGGTCGACCGCATCACCAGCCGGCAGTTGCTCGACCAGCAGCTGATGGAAACCAAGGTCAGCGAACTGCTTGAACGGCAGAGCCAGCTGAGCCAGCGTCACGGCCGCCTTGGCCCGCTGCTCGAACGCGCCGAGAGCGAAGTCGGCGCAGCGCCGGCCGAAGATCCGGCAGCGGTTGCGAAGCCGGACAAACGCGCCGAAGTGACCGGCAGCATCAAGGAGCCCGCGCGGAACTATGCGGTCGCCAGCCTGAGCGCCGATCCCGGCGCCGGCGACACAAGGCCGTTCTCGCTGTGGTCGACCCGCTCCGATCCGCTGCCCAACGATTCAGCCGCCGATCGTGCCGACAAGCTCTTCGTCTCGATCAACCAGTCGCTGAAATCCATCGAGAGCGACCAGTTGACCCGCATCAGCACGCTTGCCGACAATGCCTACAAGAGTGCCGATGCCATTACCCAGGCGCTCGAGGCGGCCGGACTGCCCGTCGACAGCGATTTCGGCAAGGGCGACAGCGATGTCGGCGGACCGCTGATCCCGCTCGACAGCTCCATGATGTTCGACAGCAAGGTCAAGGAGTTGGACGAAGCGCTTGACGCCCTCGACCATCTCAAGAAGGAAGCGCGCCAGTTGCCGCTGACCAACCCCGCACCGGGCCACTCCGTCACCAGCCCGTTCGGCGTGCGCACCGACCCGATCCTCGGCACCGCGGCATTGCATTCCGGCATGGATTTCAGGGCCCCGATCGGCATGGCCGCCAAGGTCACCGCACCCGGCACCGTCACCAAGGCCGGCTGGAACGGCGGCTATGGCCGCATGGTGGAAGTCGACCACGGCAATGGTTTTGCGACACGTTACGGGCATCTCAGCGAGATCGACGTCACCGTCGGTGAGAAACTGGACGCCGGCGCCGTCATCGGCAAGAC
>NZ_RZRK01000573.1:0-3990 GCF_003997835.1 Mesorhizobium sp. M7A.F.Ca.CA.004.12.1.1 | reverse complement strand
GCCTTCAATCTGAAGAAGGGATCCCTGCCGGTGCGCGGCGACGTCGATCTCAATGCGGCCAACGACTGCATGAAGAAGGGCCTCGCCATCCTTGCCAAGGGCGCCGTCATGCCGTGGACGGACCAACTGCTTTCACAGGACACCCAGAAACAGAAGGAAGACCTTTTCGCCGAATTCTTCGCCAAGCCGGAACTGACCGTCGAAGACGCGCAGAAGCGCTTCGCCGACCTCATCGCTTCGGCGGACTGACGCTGGAGGCAACCCGCCTCGCTCCCGGCCTTGCGAATGCGGGGCCGGGAATGCACCGCCCTTACCCAGCCGGCTGACGAGATGAGCAAGAGCGCACGCCCCAACCTTCTGTTCCGCAACCTCAATGCGAAGGTCGCCTCGATCCCGATGATCCTCACCGCCATGGTGGTTTTCGTCGGCGGCACCGTTTGGACGGTGCTCTATTCCTTCACCAATTCGAAGCTCCTGCCGCGCCTGAATTTCGTCGGGCTCGACCAGTATTACCGCCTGTGGGCGGCGCCGCGCTGGCTGATCTCGATCGAGAACCTGTTGATCTACGGCGCGATCTCGCTGGTGTTCTCGCTGGTCATCGGTTTTCTGCTTGCCGCGCTGCTCGATCAGAAGATCCGCTTCGAGGACACGTTCCGCACCATCTTCCTTTATCCTTTCGCGCTCTCCTTCATCGTCACCGGCCTGGTCTGGCAGTGGTTGCTCAATCCGGATTTCGGCATCCAGCATGTCGTGCGGGACTTAGGCTGGACGAGCTTCAGCTTCGACCCGCTCTATAATTCCAGCATCGTCATCTACGGCATATCGATCGCTGCGCTGTGGCAAGGCACCGGGCTCATCATGTGCCTGATGCTGGCCGGCCTGCGCGGTATCGACGAGGACATCTGGAAGGCGGCGCGGGTGGATGGGATCCCGATGTGGAAGACCTATCTGTTCATCGTCATCCCGATGATGCGGCCGGTCTTCATCACCACGCTCGTCATCATCGCTTCCGGCATCGTCAAGGTTTATGACCTGGTCGTGGCCCAGACCAGCGGCGGCCCGGGCATCGCATCCGAAGTGCCGGCCAAATACGTCTACGACTATATGTTCTTCGCCCAGAACCTCGGCCAGGGTTTTGCCGCCTCGACCATGATGCTGCTCTCGGTGGTGATCGTCATCGTGCCTTGGGCCTATCTCGAGTTCGGGCGACGCAAATGAGCATTGCAGACATCACCGCTCAAGCAAGCGTTGCCGCCGGCGCGCGCCAGGACATCGCAGGGCCCTACGGTCCAAAGCCGCGCCGCATGATTTCGCGCCGCAACGTCTTCCTCTACGGCACATTGTTCGTCATGGCGGTCTACTACCTCTTGCCGCTCTATGTCATGGTCGTCACCTCGCTCAAGGGCATGCCGGAGATCCGGCTCGGCAACATCTTCTCACCGCCGCTTGAGATCACCTTCGAGCCGTGGGTCAAGGCGTGGTCAACGGCCTGCACCGGCCTTAACTGCGACGGGCTCTCGCGCGGCTTCTGGAATTCGGTGCGCATCACCGTGCCGTCGGTGCTGCTGTCGATCGCCATCGCCTCGGTGAATGGTTATGCACTGGCCAATTGGCGCTTCAAGGGCGCCGATACGTTCTTCATCATCCTGATCGTCGGCGCCTTCATTCCCTACCAGGTGATGATCTATCCGATCGTCATCATCCTGCGCGAAATCGGCCTCTATGGCAGCCTCAGCGGGCTGGTGATTGTCCATTCCATTTTCGGCATGCCGATCCTGACGCTGCTGTTCCGCAATTATTTCGCCTCGATGCCGGAGGAGCTGTTCCGGGCGGCACGCGTCGACGGCGCCGGCTTCTGGGGCATCTTCCTGCGCATCATGCTGCCGATGTCGCTGCCGATCTTCGTCGTCGCCATCATCCTGCAGGTGACCGGCATCTGGAACGACTTCCTGTTCGGCGTCGTCTACACCCGCCCCGACACCTATCCGATGACGGTGCAGCTCAACAACATCGTCAATTCGGTGCAAGGCGTGAAGGAGTACAACGTCAACATGGCCGCAACCATCCTGACCGGGCTTGTGCCGCTCATCGTCTACTTCATTTCCGGCAAGCTTTTCGTACGCGGCATCGCCGCCGGCGCGGTGAAGGGGTGACGGCGATGACGGCAGCCAATGATACCAGCGTTTCGATCCAGGACCTGTCGCTGAACTTCGGTGCGGTGACCGTCCTGGAGACGCTCAATCTCGATGTCGCCGATGGCGAGTTCATCGTGCTGCTCGGGCCGTCCGGCTGCGGCAAGTCGACCTTGCTCAACTGCATTGCCGGCCTGCTCGACGTTTCCGAGGGCCGCATCTTCATCAAGGGCAAGAACGTCACCTGGGAAGAGCCCAAGGACCGCGGCATCGGCATGGTGTTCCAGTCCTATGCGCTCTATCCGCAAATGACGGTGGAGAAGAACCTGTCCTTCGGGCTGCGTGTCGCCGGCACGCCAAGAGAAGAGATCGCCAAGCGGATCGCGCGGGCGGCTGAAATCCTGCAGATCGAACCGCTGCTGCAGCGTAAGCCGGCCGCCCTTTCCGGCGGCCAGCGCCAGCGCGTCGCGATCGGACGGGCGCTGGTGCGCGATGTCGACGTGTTCCTGTTCGACGAGCCGCTGTCCAATCTCGATGCCAAGCTGCGCGCCGAACTGCGCGTCGAGATCAAGCTGCTGCATCGCAAGCTGCAGAACACCATGATCTACGTCACCCACGACCAGATCGAGGCGATGACGCTGGCCGACCGCATCGCGGTGATGAAGGGCGGCGTCATCCAGCAGCTCGATGCGCCGCAGACCATCTATAACAGGCCGGTCAACCGTTTCGTCGCCGGCTTCCTCGGCTCGCCCGCAATGAACTTCGTCGATGGCCGCCTGGAAGACGCCGACGGCGGCTGGCGGTTCGCGGCCGAGGATATCAAGATCCCGCTCGGCACTTACGACTTTGCCAAGCCTCCGGCTCCCGGCCCCGTCACATTCGGTATCAGGCCCGAGCATGTCAGCCTGAACAGCGGCACCGGCTGGCCGTTCTCGATAGCCGCCAATGTCGAGGTGGTCGAACCCATGGGCTCCGACACGCTGGTCTGGCTGAAGCTTGCCCAGCAGAATTTCAGCGTCCGAGTGACCTCGGAACGCACGCCCAAGAATGACGAGGCGGTGACGCTTGGCTTCGATCCGATGCGCGCTTCGCTTTTCGACACCGCAACGGGCACACGCATCTAGCTTTTGAGAACAACCCTCATACGACAATCCCCAAGCAAAACGGACAGAGATGATGAACTGGTCATTCCAACTTTACAGCGCCCGCAATTTCCAACCCTGGGACGGTGTGCTCGCCATGCTCGGCAAGCTCGGCTACGCCCAGGTCGAAGGTTTTGGCGGCGTCTATGATGACCCCAAGGCATTCCGCGCCGAGCTCGACAAGAACGGGCTTGCCATGCCGACTGGGCATTTCTCGATCGATGCGCTCGAGAACGATTTCGACGGCGTGCGCAGAACTGCCGACGCACTCGGTATCACGCTGCTCATCTGTCCCTTCCTGATGCCCGATCAGCGGCCATCCGACGTGGCCGGCTGGCGCGGCTTCGGCGAACGCCTGGCCAAGGTCGGCGACGCCGCGAAAAAGGCCGGCTACGGCTTTGCCTGGCACAATCATGATTTCGAGTTCAAGAAACTTGCCGACGGATCGGTGCCGCAGGACCACATCCTGTCATCCGCGCCCGATGTCAGCTGGGAGATGGACGTTGCCTGGGTGGTGCGCGGCGGCGATGATCCGTTGCCGTGGATCGAAAAGCACGGCAAGCGCATCAGCGCCGTCCACGTCAAGGACATGGCCAAGCCCGGCGAGGGGCTGGATGAGGATGGCTGGTCGGATGTCGGCCATGGCACCATCGACTGGGCCGGCCTGATCAAGGTGTTGCGTGCCAAGAGTGCTGCCCAATACTATGTCATGGAAC
>NZ_RZRK01000572.1:0-3997 GCF_003997835.1 Mesorhizobium sp. M7A.F.Ca.CA.004.12.1.1 | reverse complement strand
ACTGGCGGCCTTGCTCCGGCCACCGCACAGGAAATTCCGAACGACTTCAGCGCAATTGTGCGTCAGAAGCTGCCAGCCGTTGTCGCCATCACGACCAAGCAGATCATCCAGGATCAAACGACGCTCAACGGCTTTCTCAATCCCTTCGACGGGGCAGGGCGTATCCAGCCCCAGGTGCGGGAAGCACTCGGCTCCGGCTTTGTGATCAGTCCCGAAGGCTACATCGTCACCAATAACCATGTCGTCGCCGACGCAACTGAGATTCATGTCGTGTTCTCCGACAAGGAGACGGCGCCCGCCAGGGTGGTGGGCCGCGATCCGGCAACTGACATCGCGGTATTGAAAGTCGATCCTCGGCCCAACATGACGGCGACGGCCTGGGGGGATTCGGACGCGATGCAACCAGGGGCCTGGACCATCGCCATCGGCAGTCCCTTCGGCCTCGGGGGCACGGTCACTGTCGGCGTCCTTTCTGCCCGCTCTCGCGATATCCAGGCCGGTCCTTACGACGATTTCCTGCAGACTGACGCCTCGATCAACAGAGGTAACTCGGGAGGTCCTTTGTTCAACGCGCGCGGCGAAGTCATCGGCGTCAACACGGCAATCGTGTCGCCGTCAGGCGGCAGCATAGGCATTGGGTTCGCGGTGCCCTCGCGTACCGCTCGGACTATCGTCGACCAGCTGATCAGCACTGGCCGCATCGAGCGCGGCTTCATCGGCGTGCGTCTTCAGGAGATCACGCCCTCCATCGCCGAGGCGCTCGGAATGCCGGGCGCCAAGGGAGCGCTGGTTGCCTCTGTCGAGGCTGGCAGCCCGGCGCAGAAAGCGGGAATCCAGGCCGGCGACGTGATCACCCGGTTCAACGGCAAGGACATCCAAGGCGTCCATGACCTGACGCTGGCGGCAGCAAGCCAAAAGCCGGGATCGAAAGTGACCGTAACAATGAACCGGGGCGGCACACACCAGGAATTGTCACTGACTGTCGATCAGCGCAGGGATCAGGAGGAACCGACCGGTACCATTCCAAGCCTGGGGACAGAAGACCAGCGCCTTGGTCTATCACTGAGCCCCATTCCGGACGATGCGCGCCAGCAACTCGGCCTGCAGGCCGACAGGACGGGCGTGTTCGTCCAGGATGTCGCTCCCAACAGTCTTGCAGCCGAAAGCGGCATCCGGCCAGGCGACGTTATCGTGTCGGCCAACAACCGAAACATGACCCAGCCGTCCGACGTCCGTGAGGAATGGGCGAAATCCCGTCAGCAGAAAAGACCAATGCTGTTCCGTATCGACCGGCAGGGACAATCGCTTTTCGTTGCTGTGGCAAACTCCTGACTGACAGGCCAGAGGGCGTCGCGATCTGTGCTGCTGGCCTGGCCCCCTACCGGGCGCACCAGAGTTGTGAAGCTGATGAGCGGTGTGTTTTAGGTGGCGGTCCGTTTCAACATGCGGCTGCCGGAGCTGTTCTGCAGCTTTGCACACGCGACCTGCGACGCATCGGTCGGCGAGACCAAAGTCGACCTTAGGTTCGGCGCATCGGTGAGCACATCCTGGACAAGAACAAGGTGCGATCCGCTCCTGAGCGCGTGCGCGGCCTTGTGATGCTACTCGTACGATGGTGGGAAGTCTGAAGGCCACGCGCAAGCCCTTTGACTGAACTGAACCGGGCCCAAAGGTCGGCTTCATTGAGAAAGTGCCTGCAACGCTGCCGTGGATGACAGGGCCGAATTGCACATTCCATTGCTGATCTATTCCAGACGGGTGCCCGGTTCAGCCGGGTCGTCCTCGTCGGGCTTAAGCAAGTCAATAAGCGCGGCCCCTCGTGTTCCCGGAAGTGGGCGCCCCTGTCCCATTAACGCGTCGTCAGCAAAAGCCCACGCCCACGCCTCGCTCAATTCCTCGATCGACGCACCCGTTGCGATGATCTCCGCAACTGTAATATCGTCGGCTAATCCAATGACGGAGAGAACTTCTTGCCGTGTCATCGTTTGACCGCGTTCTGACTACAACCCAACTAGATGGAGATTTCATGGAGCACTTGCAACCGATCTAATGAGGGCTGTTGCAAGATTCCCTTGCGCAAGATCAGAGGCTGCGTAATGGCGCCATTCACCTGGCCAAACGCGCGCAACATAGGGCGCAGGGCGCAGAAATCGACGGAGCCCATGCGCTCGGCATTTGCGAAGACTCGGCAAATCATCCAGATGATCGCCCATCACTGAGGCCACTTGGTGGAACTCCTACTGGACCATCCACGCAGCGGGAATCGGCTATGGGTGTTCGCAACAACCCGGAAACTCGTTTCAGGGGATTATTCTCGAAAATCGTGGTCTGCCGGGCGCGATGTGGAGATACAGGGGAACCCTTGGGTCGTCTCGGTGGACCAAAGTCCCTGAACTAACCTGTTATCATCGACGCACGGGAACCCCGCGATTCAGAAGAGCAGATCTCGGGCCACGCCTATGCCCCAAGGCTGCCCGGCCGAATATGTTTGCGCGCGGATAACTCCGGTCTGTGAAGCAGCACCCTGTTGCGGCCGGTCTGCTTGGCCAGGTAAAGTGCGGCATCCGCCCGTTGCTGTAACTGCTCCGGCGAGATCGCCTCAGCGGTCTGAACGGCAACTCCAATGCTCAGAGTGACCCAGCGCGACACGCGGGATCCAGGGTTGGGCAAAGCGGCAGCCTCGACGCTCTTACGCATTCGTTCAGCCACAGCGGCGGCCTCTTCCTCGTTCACCCCGGGCAGGAGCACGAGGAATTCTTCGCCGCCATAACGGGCAACGTGATCGCGATCACGCCTGACGTTTTCCTTCAAGATAGTTGCGACCTTTACCAAACACCGATCTCCCTCCGCATGGCCGAGGTGGTCGTTTAGCTTCTTGAAGTTATCAATGTCGCACATCAGCATCGCGGCACCGGCAAGGCAACGTTTATCACTTCCCCATAGGTGCTCGAGTGTTTCCGTCATCCAGCGACGGTTGGAGATGCCGGTGAGTGGATCGGTCCTCGCCAGGAGTACCAGTCGATCATTGGCTTTCGCCAGTTCGGCGACCCTGCGTCGGTCGCGAAGCTCAAACAGGAAAGTCTTTTGAGCGAGAATTGTCATGATGCGCCGCGCGGCCACCGTTGCAAAGATACCGCTGGCGAAGAACAGCGTCCCAGCCACTGCACTCCCATGCGCGATGGCCGGGTTCTGCAGTTGAAGCATGAGATAAAGTCCGAGCGCCAGCGCAGCGATAGTCATCGTCCAGGCCAGGGGGATCCCGAAGATTATGATGGCTGTAATGGCCACGAACAACATGACGTTCAATTGCCGTTCGTAGAACTCGCCACCAGCGCTTGCTCCGACCAATGCGACTGACAACAAGATAAGGAACATGCCTGCGATCAGCGAGGTTCCTTGGAGCCAAGGCGCCTGCGGTTTACGCCAAACAAGGACGACGGCCAACGCCACGGGCGGGATGATGGCGCCGGGCAGGAGCATGGACTGCGCTACGACCCATGGAAGCAACGCCGCGTTCAGTGCCAACGTCAGCACATCCAAAAATGCCACCCAGATCATCCACGCGCGGATGATTTTGGCCGTTTGCGACCAGACACGTACTCGAAATAGGCGTTCGATCTCGCCACGCAGGCTGATTTCGCGCGTACGGCGCGCCAGAAGCCGGTCGACCTCAGCGGCTAGGGCAGGATCATCCTGCACATCGGGGGGCATCAGATCTGACAAGTCGATAGGCCTTACGCTGCTTTCTCCTGAACATCTATCCAAGCCATAGGCGGTCGGCGGTGGGCAATCATGTCAACTTACCCTGAAGATTTGATTTATAGCTGTGATTTGCGAACACTCGGTCCCAAACCATCTGATCCTCGATGCGCGTAGCCGAATTAACCTTTGTAATTGCGGTGGCGCTGCACCGCGGTTATCCACGCCGCCGCCGGGCTCGGCGAGATGTCCCGGGAGCTTCTGAAGTCGAGCACGTGAAGGAATGGGGGTGATGCCG
>NZ_RZRK01000571.1:0-4012 GCF_003997835.1 Mesorhizobium sp. M7A.F.Ca.CA.004.12.1.1 | reverse complement strand
GGATGCGTGCGATCGCCCAATCCGAGCCGCCGGCCATGATCGTCAGATTGCCTTCGCCTGCCGCCGAGGGACCACCCGAAACCGGAGCGTCGATCCATTCGCATCCCGTGGCCGCTTGGACGCGCCAACCGATGGACCGGCAGAAATCCGGCGACACGGTTGAGAAATCCACCACGATCTGCGGTGACAGCAGAGCATCCGACAGGCCCGCTTGGCCAAACACCACGGTTTCGACTGCCGCCTGCGACGGCAGGTTGAGGAGCACGAGATCCGCGTCCTCGACACAGTCTTTTGGCGACGCAGCGCCAACTGCACCCGAAGCCATAGCCGCAGCTTGCCGGCCGGCATCGGCGTCGAAGACTCGTAGCTTGTAGCCAAGCCCTGCAAGGCGCGCGGCCATGGGTCCGCCCATCAGGCCGACGCCGATATAGGCAAGGCGCGGCTTACCGGATGTCATAGAATTGGACCGCATTGTCGTGGAACAGGCGCTTTTGCGCTTCAGGTCCGAGATCCGCCGTGATCTCCTTGTAGCCACCAAAGATCTTATCGAGCGTGCCGCACACACTGTCGACCGGGAAATTGCTCCCGAACAGGCAGCGCTCGACGCCGTAAATCTCGATGATCGACCTCACGATGTCGCGGTTGTTGGCGACCGTCCAAGGCTGGCCAGGCAGGCCGATGCCGGAGATCTTCACTGCCACGTTGGGCCGCTTGGCGAATTCGGTCATTGCCGCCTTCCAGCCGGCAATCCCCTCGGCACTGCGATCGGCCGGCAGCCCTGAATGCAGCAGGATGATCTGCGTCTGCGGGAAGCGGTCGGCGAGCGTGCACGCCTCGTGCAGATGCCACCATGGTGTCTGCAGATCGAACCGCAAACCATAGCTGGACAGCATGGCGAAACCTTCGACCCAATGCGGGTCGACCATGCTGCCTGGAGCGGCTGAGCCGGGCTTGGGATTGGATTTCGGCCTGTGACGCAGGCCGCGTACGAAGTCGAAACCGGCCAGCCGCTCCAGCACCCGGGCGCGGTCGTCCCGGTCGAGCCATGCCTGGCCGACAGCGACGTTAGGCCACCCCGTCTCACGACGAAGGGAGGCGATATAATCCATCTCGCCGATTGGATCATTCGGATCCCACTCGGCTTCGATATAGACCGTCTTGACAACGTGGTGGCCGACAGCGTCCCGCTTGTAATCGGCCGGCAGATACGGCCGGCATATCGAGGAGTAGTCGCCATAGCGGAATGGGATCAGCGGCCGATCGTTGAGCCACGGATAATAGTTCTGCTCGGGATTCCAGAAGTGGACGTGAGCATCCACCATCGGCATATCAGTCACGTCTGTCTCCTCTCCGTCTCGGGACGACCCGTCTCAGATTGGATGCCAGCTCCTCATCCGGCATCCGCAGTCGTCGCCGCGATTTATCGCGATTTATTCAGCGGCGGCCGCATAGGGGACGTTGCGCCCGCCATAGCGACGGACACGAACGTTTGCCTGCTCGGCATGGCCGGCGAACCCTTCAAGTATGCAAAGGCGCGAACAGTATTCGCCGATCATTGCCGAGGCCTCATCGGTCAGGACGCGTTGATAGGTAACGGTCTTCAGGAACTTGCCGACCCAAAGGCCGCCGGTGTAACGGGCGGCTCCCGCCGTCGGCAGCGTGTGGTTGGTTCCAATCACCTTGTCGCCATAGGCGACATTGGTTCGCGGCCCGAGAAACAGCGCCCCGTAGTTCGTCATCCGCTCGAGGAAGATATCGGGATCGCGTGTCATGACCTGCACATGTTCCGATGCGATGCGGTTTGCTTCACCGACCATTTCGTCCTCTGTCGAACACAGGATCACCTGGCCATAATCCTCCCATGCGCGACGGGCGACGACGGCAGTCGGCAGGATATTCAGCAGCCTTTCGACCTCTGCGATCGTGGCTTTGGCGAGGGCCTCTGAATTGGTCAGCAAGACTGCCGGTGAGTTGGGACCATGCTCGGCTTGGCCGAGGAGATCGGTCGCGCATAGCTCGGCGTCGACGCTGTCATCGGCAATGACCAGGGTTTCCGTCGGACCGGCGAAGAGATCGATGCCGACCTGCCCATAGAGCTGGCGCTTGGCTTCCGCCACAAAGGCGTTGCCTGGACCGACCAGCATGGCAACGGACTGGATGCTTTGTGTGCCCAGTGCCATGGCGGCTACGGCCTGCACACCGCCGAGACAATAGATTTCATCCGCGCCTGCCAGGTGCTGGGCCGCAACGATCGCCGCGGCAGGGCGCCCCTCGTAAGGCGGCGCAGCCGTGAAGATGCGCGGCACGCCGGCAACCTTGGCCGTAATGACCGACATATGGGCCGAAGCCAGCAATGGATATTTTCCGCCTGGCACATAGCAGCCGACGGACTGAACGGGGATGTTCTTGTGCCCAAGAACAACGCCCGGCAGGGTTTCGATCTCGATATCGCGCAACGCTTCGCGCTGATGCTGCGCGAAGTTGCGAACCTGTTCCTGCGCGAAGCGGATGTCGCTCAGGTTCTGTTCGGACAGTTCCGCAAGGCAGGCGCGTATTTCCGCATCGGTCAGGCGAAAATCCTTGCGGTCCCATTTGTCGAAGCGGATCGAAAGCTCGCGCACCGCAACATCGCCACGCGCACGGACATCTGCGATGATGCCCTCTACAGTGGCTCTGACGGTGGCCTGATCGGCTGCCACGGCGCTCGGGTCGCGCCCCTCTTTGAGTTTGCGGATCACTTGGTCGCCCCTTCCGTCGTCCTGCCTTCTAAGTAGCTGTCGAGATCGAGCGCCAGTTTGATGATGCTCGAATAGTCCTCGCCGGCATGTCCATTCTGGCAATGGATGGCGAAGAGCTCTGTTGCCAGATTTCCCATCGCTGCCAGGACTTTCGAGCTGTTCGCCAGTTCCTTGGCGAGCCGCATGTCCTTCAACTGGAAATCCGAGCGGAAACCGCCGGCAAAACCGTTGGCAGAGGGCACATTCTCCATCAGGCCCGGGAATGGGTGATAGCGCTCGAGCGCGTAGTTGTTGCCCGAGGAGTTGCGCATCACATCGCTGAGGATTGCTGGGTCGAGACCATTGGCGACACCGAGTGCCAGCGCCTCGACAGTTCCCGCCATGCATATTCCGGACAGAATGTTGTTGCAGAGCTTCGCCGTGTGGCCCGCTCCCGAAGCCCCGACATGATAGATGCGCTGTCCCATTGCTTCCAGCAGAGGGCGGGCATGCTCGACATCCGTGGCCTCGCCGCCGACCATGAAAGTCAAAGTGCCGGAATGGGCGCGCGGCGTCCCGCCTGAAACCGGTGCATCGATCATGCGCCGGCCGGCGGCGCGGGCGGCAGCGGCGATTTCCACGGTGACGGTCGATGAAATCGTGCTGCTATCCATCAAGAGCGCACCCTTGCGGGATGCCGCGATGACACCCGACGCTCCAAGATAGACGTCGCGGACATTGTCTCCGGTCGGAAGCATGGTGATAACCACATCGGCCGATGAAGCCGCCTCGGCGGCGGAGGTGGCACGTTTCACGCCCTGCTTCTCAGCCGCGTCCTGTGCGGCCGAAGACGGGTCGAAGCCAATGACTGGAAAGCCAGCTTGGACCAGATTGCGGGTCATTGGTTGACCCATATTGCCAAGTCCAAGGAAAGCGACGGTTTTCACTTGAGCATTCTCCCGGTCAGGCAGCCGACGTGTTGACGATGACGGTCTTCGACCAGGTGAAATGCTGGACCATGCTTGCCAGCGAGAGCTCACGTCCCATGCCGCTCATTTTCGTCCCCCCATATTCGATGTTGGCTTCCGCGACGGCAAACTGGTTGACCTGCACGAAGCCGGCGTCGATGCGCGACACGAAGTCGAACGCCGCCGGGAGGTTTTCCGTGAAAATCGTTGCCGCGAGGCCGTAAGGCGTGTCGTTGGCTTCCTGCAGCACGGTCTCGAAATCGGTAAAGCGTGAGACAGTCGCGACCGGCCCGAAGATCTCGTCACGGCAAACGGGTGAGCTTGCGG
>NZ_RZRK01000570.1:0-4026 GCF_003997835.1 Mesorhizobium sp. M7A.F.Ca.CA.004.12.1.1 | reverse complement strand
GGCCGGTAGAGTTGCCGGGTTCGCGGCCGCTGCGCTTCGAATTCTCGCAGGACATCGGCTCGCAGCTTGTCGAATGGCCGGTCGACCATTGCATCAAATGCCTGTGTTTCTATCACCCCGACGATCCGGCGGCGCTGAAGGAAGAACAGCAGCAGAAGTTGCGCGCCCTGTTCGAAGGCGCGCGGAAGGTCGGCAGGGAACTTCTCATCGAGATCATTGCCGGCAAACATGGCAAGCTCGACGACACGACGATCCCGCGCGCGTTGGAGGAACTCTATGCGCTCGGCATCAAGCCGGACTGGTGGAAGCTCGAGCCGCAGGCGTCGAGCGGCGCCTGGGCGAAGATCGAGGCCGTCATCCTGAAGCACGACCCGTGGTGCCGCGGCGTCGTGCTGCTGGGCCTGGAAGCGCCGCAGGACGAGCTGGAAGCGGCGTTCGCCGCCACCGCCAAGGCGCCCATCGTCAAGGGCTTTGCCGTCGGCCGCACCATCTTCGTCCATGCGGCCGAACAATGGCTGGCCGGCAAGATGTCGGATAACGAGGCGATCGCCGACATGGCGCAGCGCTTCGAACAGTTGACGGATGCGTGGCTTGCCGAGCGCGGCCGCAAGGCGGCATAAGAAGGCGCGGAATAGGACTGCGGAGGAAAACACCATGAGCAAGACAATCCGCCTGACAATGGCGCAGGCGCTGACCCGCTTCCTGTCACGCCAGATGACCGAGATCGACGGGAGCAAAGTCCCGATCTTCGGCGGCGTCTGGGCGATCTTCGGCCACGGCAATGTCGCCGGCATCGGCGAGGCGCTTTATCAGCTGCGCGACGAGCTGCCGACCTTCCGCGCCCACAATGAACAGGCGATGGCGCATGCGGCGATCGCCTACGCCAAGGCCAATTTCCGCCGCCGCTTCATGGCCGCGACCTCTTCGATCGGCCCCGGCGCGCTCAACATGGTGACGGCGGCGGCGCTCGCCCATGTAAACAGGTTGCCCGTCCTGTTTTTGCCGGGCGACGTCTTCGCCAACCGCATCCCAGATCCGGTGCTGCAGCAGGCCGAGGATTTCTCCGACGGCACGGCTACGGTCAATGACTGCTTCCGTCCGGTTTCACGCTATTTCGACCGCATCACCCGGCCGGAGCAGATCATTCCTGCGCTCAGCCGCGCCATGGCCGTGCTGACCGATCCGGCCGAATGCGGCCCGGTGACGCTGTCTCTGTGCCAGGACGTGCAGGCCGAGGCCTACGACTACCCCGAGAGTTTCTTTGCCGAGAGGGTCTGGCACCAGCGCCGGCCGCGCCCGGATCGCCATGAGCTTGCCGCCGCGGTAGCGGCGCTGAAGGGCGCAAAAAAGCCGCTGGTGATCGCCGGCGGCGGCGTCCTCTATTCGCAGGCGTCGGACGAACTGGCGAAATTCGCCGAGAGCGCCGGCATCCCGGTCTGCGAGACGCAAGGCGGCAAATCCTCGTTGCCGGACGACCATCCGCTCAACATGGCGGCGGTCGGCGTCACCGGAACTTCTGCCGCCAACCGGTTGGCTGAGGAAGCCGATGTCGTGCTGGCCATCGGCACGCGTCTGCAGGACTTCACCACCGGTTCGTGGGCGCTGTTCAAGAATTCGGGCAAGACCATCATCGGGCTCAACGTGCAGCCCTTCGACGCCGGCAAGCACCGCGCCCTGCCACTGGTCGCCGATGCGGCCGAGGGCCTGGCCGAACTCAGTGCTGCGCTGAAGGGCTGGAAGGCGCCGGCAAGCTGGACCGACAATGCGTCCTCCGGCAAGAAGGCCTGGCAGGCCGAGGCGGCCAAGGTGACGGCGTCGACCAATGCCGCCTACCCGTCCGACGCGCAGGTGATCGGCGCCGTGCAGCGCGCCATGGGCTCCGGTGTGACGCTGCTGAATGCCTCCGGCGGGTTGCCGGGCGAATTGCACAAACTTTGGCAGGCGGGCGCGCCCGGATCGTATCATGGCGAATATGGCTTCTCGACCATGGGCTACGAGATTGCCGGCGGGCTCGGAGCCAAGATGGCGAAGCCCGGCGAGGGGATCGTCGTCATGATCGGCGACGGCTCCTACCTGATGATGAACTCCGAAATCGCCACCTCGGTGATGCTCGGCCTCAAGCTCACTATCGTGCTGCTCGACAACAGAGGCTATGGCTGCATCAACCGGCTGCAGATGGCGACCGGCGGCGCCAACTTCAACAATCTGCTGAAGGACTCGCGCCACGAGGTTCTGCCCGACATCGACTTTGCCGCGCATGCGGCGAGCATGGGGGCGATCGCCGAGAAAGTGCCGTCGATCGCCGGGCTGGAAAACGCGCTGGCACAAGCCAGGAAGAATACGCGCACAACGGTGCTCGTCATCGACACCGACCCGCTGGTTTCCACGGATGCCGGCGGCCATTGGTGGGACGTGGCGGTGCCGGAAGTGTCTGTACGGCCGCAGGTCAACGCGGCGCGCAAGGCGTATGACGAAAAGCGGAAGATGCAGAGTGTGGGTGATTGAGGTCGGCGCTGCCCCTCACCTGCCTGCCGGCATCCTCTCCCCGTATAGGGACGGGGAGAGGGACGCTGTCACCACCGGTTTCGCCAATCACCGCCGTCGCAAGAAAGACGCCGAGGTCGCGGCTAGACCCCTTGTCCCCGTCCCTATACGGGGAGAAGGTGCCGGCAGGCGGATGAGGGGCGGCGGCAACCAAAGGATAACTGTTCTAAACCGGAGTGACGACTTGAAAGCCAAACTGGGCATGTCCCCCATTGCGTGGTGGAACGACGATCTTGCGGAACTCAGCGATGACGTGTCGCTGGAAGAATGCCTGCGCCAGTCGCGCTCGGCCGGCTTCACCGGCATGGAGATGGGCCGGCGTTTTCCCAATGATCCCGAAATCATGCTGCCGATCCTGAAGGCGTCCGACGTCACGCTATGCGGTGGCTGGTTCTCCGGCACGCTGGTCGATGGGGAGATGGCCGACAACAAGGATCGCATCCAGCCGATGATCGACCTGTTCAAGGCGGTGAATGCGCCTTGCATCGTTTATGGCGAAGTCGGCCGCTCGATCCAGGGCGACCGCTCGAAGCCGCTGGCGACCAAGCCGAAGCTGTCGGATGACGAGATGAAGGCTTACGCGAAACGCCTGACCGCGTTTGGCGAATGGTGCGCCGAACAGGGTATGCCGCTGTCCTATCATCACCACATGGCGGCGGTGGTCGAGACCGAGCCGGAACTCGATGCCTTCATGCGCTATTCCGGAGCCGGCATTCCGCTGCTGCTCGATGCCGGACATCTGGCATTCGCCGGCGGAGACGTGCTGCGTGCCATCGACAACCATCATACCCGCATCAGCCATGTGCATGTGAAGGACGTTCGCATGGGCGTGATCGAAAAGCTCGATCGCACCAAACAATCCTTCCTCGACGCGGTGGCGCTGGGCGCCTTCACCGTGCCGGGCGACGGCTCGCTCGATTTCGGCGCCATCGTGCAGCGCTTCGCCGACCATGGCTATGAGGGCTGGTTCGTGGTCGAGGCCGAGCAGGACCCGAAGAAGAACCCGCCACTCAGGATGGCACAGGTTGGCTACAAGGAATTGATGCGCGTCATGACCGCCGCCGGCTATACGGTCGAGACGCAAGGCTTTCCAAATGTCTAGTTTCCCAATGGCTGGTGCGACGGGTTCCCGGCGAGACCGATTGCTGTAGATTGGCCCTATGAAAGATTCCGAACACCCCTTCTTCCGACCTTTGTGGCGGCGTGTCGCCATCGTCGCGGTCTGCGTCATCTGGTCGATCATCGAGTTCGCCACCAGCACGCCGTTCTGGGGCATGATCGCGCTCGGCTTCGCCGGCTACGCCGTCTGGCAGTTTTTTTATCTCTACAAGCCTGCTGACGAGGCGAAGCCTTCGGTCGAGCCCGAGCCGAAGGAGTAACTGATCGCATGCGTTGGCGACTATCTTGCAGTGCTTCTCGTTTCGTCATCCTGGGGCGGAGCAAGGAGCGAAGCGACGCGGCGCAGACCCTAGGATCCATGCC
>NZ_RZRK01000056.1:0-14027 GCF_003997835.1 Mesorhizobium sp. M7A.F.Ca.CA.004.12.1.1 | reverse complement strand
GTTTCATCCCTATCTGTTCGGCTCCCCCTTTGGCGATGTCGCCAGCGGCAGCTTTGTCGGCCTTCATGGCTGGCACAATCGCGGCGATATGCTCAAGGCGGTTCTGGAGGGCATTGCTTTCAATCATCGTACCCATGTCGAAGCCTTGCGCGACGGCTTTGCCATCAGCGAAATCCGCCTGACCGGCGGCGGCTCGCGCAATCCGGCCTTCGTCCAGATGTTTGCCGATGTGTTGAACGCCCCGGTCATCGTTACCTCGACCGACGAGGCCGCGGCGTTTGGCGCTGCGCTTTGCGCGGGTGCGGCGGTTGGCATCTTCGCGACGCCGCAAGAAGGCGCCAGGCAAGTCGGCATGACCGCGCGCCAATACGAGCCAGTGCCGGCCTCGAGTGCTGTGTTCAACGAGCGCTTTTCCCTCTATGGCCGCATAGCCGGTGCGCTCGAACCGCATTGGCCTGACATCGAGAAACTGGCGCGGCCAGACACCGGGGGAAGCGCATGATCAAGGCCGACGAACGACGCGAAGAGATCGCCGATTATGTGATCAAGCTCGGCCAGGTACGCATCGACGATCTGGTCGAGCATTTCGGCGTGTCGCGTATGACCATCCACCGGCACATCGACCGGCTGGCGCAGCAGGGCGTGTTGCGCAAGCTGCACGGTGCGGTCACGGTTCAGCCTTCCGGTCTCTACGAAAGCGCCTTCCGCTACCGGGTGACGGTCAACCGTGCCGAAAAGGATGCTCTGGCGCGGACAGCACTCGATTATATCGAAGCTGGCCAGGTGGTGATGCTGGACGATTCGTCAACGGCAAATGCGGTCGCTACGCTCCTGCTCGACGTCAAGCCGCTGACCGTCATCACCAACTCAGTGGCGACGGCTGCACTGCTGACCCATGTCGACGAACTCGACTTCATCTGTCTCGGCGGCCAGTACCACAACACCTACAACGCCTATATCGGCATCGTCTGCGAGAACGCGGTGGCACAGCTTCGCGCCAATGTGCTGATCTGTTCGGCTTCGGCCATCACCGGAACCACCGCCTTCATCCAGGATCCCAATGTCGTGCGGGTCAAGCAGGCGATGATGGCCGCATCGGTCAAGCGTATCCTTCTGATCGACCATGCCAAGTTCGATAGGATCGCGCTGCATGTCTTCGATGATCTGACCAGCTTCGATGTCGTGCTGGCGACCGAAGGCCTGGGCGATGCGCGGGCGCAAGCCCTCGAACGGGCCGGCGTGAAGCTGCGCATCGTCAAGACGAAAGCGCCATGAGCTCGAGCGAAGCAATACGTACGGAAAATCCAGCCGGGCGTCTGGCCGCCATGGCCGGAGCCGGGGAGGTCGACGTCGTCATTCTTGGCGCCGGCATCAACGGGGCAGGGCTGTTTCGCGATCTGTGCGCGCAAGGCGTCAGCTGCCTGATCGTCGACAAGGCGGATTTCGGCTCCGGCACGAGTGCTGCGCCATCGCGGCTCATTCATGGCGGTCTGAAATATCTCGAAACCGGCGAGTTCAGGCTGGTGGCGCAGTCGACGCTCGAACGCAATTTGCTTTTGAAAAACGCGCCGCACTATGTCAGCCCGCTGCCAACGGTCATCCCGATCTTCTCCTGGAGCAAGGGCATGCTGGCGGCGCTGCGGACGCTGTTCGGCTCGACCAGCGCGCCGCGCAGCCGTGGCGCCGTCCTGATCAAGATCGGCCTGATGATCTATGATTTCTATGGCTCGCGAAACCAGGTCATGCCGCGTCACCGCATGGTCGGGCGGCGCCAGGCGCTCAGTGAGATGCCGGCGCTCGCCCCCTCGATCGTCGCCACCGGCACCTATTACGACGCCAAGATAAGCCACCCCGAGAGGCTCGTGCTCGAACTGATCCTCGATGGGCTGCAGGCAAACGAGGCCTCGGCCAGCGCGAACTACACGGCGCTGGCGAAGTCCGCCGATGGCGTGCTGACCTTCCAGCCGGAAAACGGCGCGGCCTTTTCGGTGCGGCCGAAGCTGGTGGTCAATGCCGCCGGTCCATGGATCGACGATGTCAACGATTCGCTAGGCGCGCCGTCGAAGATGATCGGCGGCACCAAGGGCTCGCACATCCTGTTGAAGCACGACGAGCTGGTCAAAAGCCTGGCCGGACGCATGCTGTATTTCGAAGCCGATGACGGCCGCATCTGCCTTGTCTACGACTATCTCGGCCTGGCGCTGGTCGGCTCCACCGACATCAAGGCCGACAACCCCGACGCGGTGCGCTGCGAACCTGACGAAGTCGAGTACCTGCTCGACAGCGTACGGACGCTGCTGCCGGGGATGGCGTTCGAGCGCGACCAGATCGTCTATGCCTATAGCGGCATCCGGCCGCTGCCGGCCTCGGATGCATCGGTGCCCGGCTTGATCAGCCGTGACCACTCGGCGCCCGTCGCCGAGCCGGATCGGAACAGACCTTTCGCAGTCATCTCGCTGATCGGCGGCAAGTGGACGACCTTTCGCGGCTTCGCCGAGGAAGTCGCCGACACCGTGCTCGGCCGCCTGCAGCGCAGCCGCAAGGTGACGACGCAGACCATGCCGATCGGCGGCGGCAGGGATTTCCCGGCTGATGCTGCAGCGCGAGCAAGTTGGCTGGCTCTGGCTCACTCGGAGACGGGCGCTGGAGAACGGCGTCTCGAGGCGCTGCTGTCGCGATATGGCACCAGAGCCACGCAGATCGCCACACATGAGCCGGATGATGAGGGCCGACTGCCGGATTCAGAAAGCTACAGCCGATCGGAAATTGACTACATCGTCCGCACCGAGTTCGTCGAACATCTGGCCGATATCGTCATGCGCCGCAGCACCCTGGCGATATCAGGGTCACTGACGGGCCGGGATCTGCAGGAGATTGCGACGATTGCCGGACGGGCGCTGGGCTGGAGCGCCGGGCGCCTCGCAGAGGAAGTCGAGGCCGCCGCCCTGGAACTCGAGGACCGGAACCTGATGCGGCTGGGCTGATCATTCCGTCGCCGATGCTCTTTCCCAAGGCAATCCGGTCGGTTTGCCTAAGGATGCGCCGCATCCCCAATCGCTCAACTCACAGGTGGATTGGGATTTTGCCGATGTCAGATATTATTATGGAGAAACAGCTAGTTAGAAAAAAATTAGATAGCCGATGGCTGTGCAATTCTACTGGCTCAGGCACGAAATAACACAGATTGACGTTAAATTAACATAGCCGTATGATCGAGTAACATGCTCACCTCCTAATAGGTCGATGTTGCCCGCCGAAATGCCGGCAGACCGGCGTTTCGGGAAGGGCGAGACCTGTGAATTCCCCATATGTGCATGCGCCAAATCCGGCGAGGGATTGACAGCGATGCAGGGATGTGAAAATTTTTGCACACAAAGATAATAATATCATCTCAGGGAGGAGATGTCTTGAAATCCGGCGGAGCCACTAACCGCGATCATGAGTCCAGCCTCGCCACCCGCGCGGCCTGGCTTCACTATGCCGGGGGTCTGACGCAGGCCCAGGTGGCCAAGCGGCTCGGCCTGACCAGCCTCAAGGCGCATCGGCTCATCACCCGGGCCACCCAGGATGGCCTTGTCAGGGTGATCATCGACGGCGATGTCGGCGAATGCATCGACCTCGAGCAGCAGCTGATCACTGCTTACGGGCTCGACTACTGCGAGGTTGTTCCTGATCTCGATCAGGACGAGCTGCCGCTGAAGGCGCTTGGGATCGCCGGCGCTCAGTTTCTGAAACGAGAGATCGATCGCGGCGAGGACATGCTGATCGGCGTCGGCCATGGCCGTACCCTTGCCGCAAGCGTCGAGTATCTGACGCGCACCGCCGCTGCCCATATCCGTTTCGTCTCGCTGCTTGGCGGCGTGACGCGCAAATTCGCGGCCAACCCGCACGATGTCATGCATCGGCTGGCCGAGCGGACCGGCGCGCAGGCTTATGTGATGCCGGTGCCTTTCGTCGCCAACACCGCCGAGGACCGTGAAGTGCTGCTTGGTCAGCGCGGCATTAGCGATGTCTTCGACCTCGCAAGCCGGTCCGACCTGATGTTCGTCGGCATAGGGACCGCCGAGCGGGAAGCTTCGTTGGTCGCTACCGGCATGATCGAACATTCCGAAATCGATGAGGTGAAACGCGATGGCGGCGTCGGCGAGCTGCTCGCCCACTTCTTCGACGACAAGGGGCGCCCGGTGGAAACGGCGCTGTCGGACAGAATTCTCGCGCTTCCGCGGGACCAGTTGAAGGGCCGCCGGATCGTCGCCGTCGCCGGCGGCAAGATCAAAGTGCGTGCCATCAAAGCGGTGCTCGAAAGCCGCTATCTGAGCGGCCTGATCACCGACGAGTCCACCGCTCGTGCCCTTGTCGAACAGAACAAACCCAATGGCGCGAAGCGCCATGTGAACGGAGGATCGTCAAATGCGTGACAAGCGCGGATCAGCCTTGCTGGCGGTTGCGTCATGAGCGCGAAAGCCGCCACCGCATCGACCAGGCCGGCTTCGCCCGCCCTGCGTCGGGCACTTGCCGGCGCCGCGGTTGTCGTCCTGCTCGGCGCCATGGCGCTCGACACCAAGGTGGTCAGGATCGGCTCTGCCGGCGATGTCCGCAGCGCCGTCTTTTCCGCCGCTGACTACGGCAAGTCGGAGTTTCCCAAGGTGCAGGCCGATGTCGAGGCACGCGCCGCCGACGCGGTGACGGTGGCTGCTGCTATCGCCAAGGACAGGGCGACGGCGGAAAAGGAATATGGCGTGCCAGCGGGCGTCGGACCGGTCATCTCGGTCAAGTTCACCGGTGTCGTCGGCGAAGGAAAATCCGGCATCTACAAGGTCGCCGTCGAAGGCGTGCCGGACACGCTGATGATCCGGGTGCAAACGGGACCGGCGATCAACGGCACCGAGCTTCGCGACGCCACCGGCAAGATCACATTCGGCCAGTTCACCAACCAGATCGAATACCAGGACGCCGGTTCGGCGTTGAACAACGAGATGAAGAAGGAAGTCCTGGCCAAGGTCGACACCAGCACCTTGACCGGCAAGACCGTATCGGTGGTAGGCGCATTCAAGCTGGTCAACCCGAAGAGCTGGCTGGTCACTCCGGTGAGGCTGGAGGTCAAATGAGCGCGGCTGCAGACACCGGACCCGCGACCGGCGACGCCGTGCTTTCGGCGCGCAACATCGTCATGTCGTATGGCGGCGTTCATGCGCTCAAGGGCGTCAATTTCGACATCCATCGCGGCAAGGTCACGACGCTGTTCGGCGAGAACGGCGCCGGCAAGTCGACGCTGATGAAGATCCTGTCCGGCGTCGTCACGCCGACATCCGGCGACATCGTGCTCGACGGCAATCTCGTCAGCTTCTCCTCATCCTCGGACGCGCGCGATCGCGGCATCTCGATCATCCACCAGGAACTCAGCCTGGCGCCGAACCTCAGCGTTCGCGACAACATCTTCATGGGCCGCGAACTGCGCACCAGAACCGGCCTCGACTTCGCCGAAGAATCGCGCCAGGCGCGCGCGCTGATGGCCGATCTCGAAGAGGACATCGACCCGATGACTCTCGTCGAGGATCTGCGCCTGGGTCAACAGCAGATCGTCGAGATCGCGCGGGCGCTGTCGGTCGATTCACGCATCCTCATCATGGACGAGCCGACCTCCGCGCTCAGTGCAACCGAGGTCGAGGTGCTGTTCAAGGTGATCCGCGATCTGACCAGCCGCGGCGTCTCCATCGTCTACATTTCACATCACCTCGAAGAAGCGCTGCAGATCACCGACTACGCCGTTGTCCTGCGCGACGGCGCCATAACGGCAACGGCCGAAGCCAGGGACATCGACCTCGAGTGGATCGTGCGCAACATGGTCGGCGAGAATTTCGATCTCGGCTCGCCGCCGACCGGTCATGCGTTCGGCGAGGTCGCCCTTTCGATCGAGGACGTCAGCGTCGTTGACACTTCGGGCTCGGGCTATTCCGTCGTCGATCACCTGTCGCTGGACGTCAGGGCCGGCGAGATCGTCTGCATCTATGGGCTAATGGGCGCCGGGCGCACGGAATTGCTGGAGGCCGTCGCCGGACGAGTGCCGATGGCGGGCGGTCGCGCGCTTCTGGAAGGCGAGGACGTCTCGGGGTTGAGCATTGCCCAGCGCATCTCCAGAGGGCTTGTGCTGGTCCCCGAGGACCGCCAGCGCGACGGGCTGGTGCAAACGATGACCGTCGGCCGCAATCTCTCGCTTGCCAGCATCGAGGCGTTCGCCAAGGGGCTGTTTCTGTCCCGTTCCAGGGAGCGAGAGCTGGTCGAAGACTCGATCCGCAAGGTGACTGTCAAGACCGCAGGTGGCAACGCCATGATCGGATCGCTGTCGGGTGGCAATCAGCAGAAGGTCGTCATCGGCAAGATGCTGACGACCAAGCCCAAGGTCATCCTCCTCGACGAGCCGAGCCGCGGCATCGATGTTGGCGCCAAGGCCGAGGTCTTCCGCTTGTTGAGCGAACGCGCCGCTCAAGGGCTTGCGGTCGTCTTCTCGACCTCTGAGGTCAACGAATGCCTCAGCATTGCCCACCGCATCGTCGTCATGCGGCGTGGCAGGATTTCAGCTGAATTCGGCGCCAACGCCACCAAAGAGCAGATCATGGCCGCCTCCGGCGAAGCCGTGGTCGCCTGATCACCAGAATTTCGGAGCCCAGACCCATGACCGACGTCAGCCAGGCCAGAAAACAGTCCAGTCCAAGCGCGAGCGAAGGCTTCGATCTCGCCAAGTTGCTGCTCGAGGGCCGGGCCTTCTTTGCCCTGATCGTCATCATCGTCGTCTTCTCGATCCTGTCGCCCTACTACCTCTCGGTGGCGAACTTCCTGACCATGGCTTCGCATGTCGCCATCTTCGGAATCCTCGCGATCGGCATGCTGCTCGTCATCCTCAATGGCGGCATCGATCTGTCGGTGGGGTCGACGCTGGGTTTGGCCGGCGTCGTTGCCGGATTCCTGATGCAAGGGGTGACGCTGACCTGGCTGGGCGTCGTTCTCTATCCGCCGGTCTGGGTGGTTGCGGTGCTGGCCTGCATGCTGGGCGCGGTCGTCGGGCTGATCAACGGCGTGCTCATTGCGCGCTTCAAGGTTCCGGCGTTCGTCGCCACGCTCGGCGTCATGTACATGGCGCGCGGCCTGGCGCTGCTGATGACCAGCGGCCTGACCTATAACAATCTCGGCGGCAAGCCGGAGCTCGGAAACACCGGCTTCGATGCGCTTGGCTTCAACCGCTTGTTCGGCGTGCCGACGGGCGTCGTGGTTCTCGTGGTCATCGCGCTGATCGGCAGCATCGTGTTGAACCGCACCGCCTTCGGGCGCTGGCTCTACGCCTCGGGCGGCAACGAGCGCGCGGCCGAACTGTCCGGCGTTCCGGTCAAGACGGTGCAGATTTCGGTCTATGTGCTGTCAGGCATCTGCGCCGCTATTGCCGGCCTGATCCTGTCATCGCAGTTGACGTCGGCGGGACCGACCGCGGGCACCACCTACGAATTGACGGCCATCGCGGCCGTCGTCATCGGCGGCGCGGCACTGACCGGCGGCCGTGGCAACATCCGCGGAACCCTGCTCGGGGCCTTCGTCATCGGCTTCCTGTCCGACGGTCTGGTGATCATCGGCATCTCATCCTACTGGCAGACAGTGTTCACGGGCGCGGTCATCGTGCTCGCCGTGCTCCTCAATGCCGTTCAGTATCGCCGCCGTAGCAAGCTCCCAAGCGCGACAGGTGGCCAACCGACTTCTCAGAAACGGGGGAAGGCCGAACCGGCCAATCCTGCCCAAGGGAAGATTGCCAGGTGAACTGGCAGCAACACCGCGTAATCATTGGAGGAATGTACATGAAAACCATGCTGAAAAGTCTGCTCGCCGCCGCGATGGTCGTCGGGTTCACGGCCGCCGCGTCAGCCGCGGGCCTGATCTCGATCATCGTCAACGATCCGGCCAACCCCTACTGGCTGACTGAGGGCAACGTCGCCAAGGCCGAGGCCGAGAAGCTTGGCTATACAGCCAATGTCGGCGCCCACAAGGGCGATACCAATACCGAAAGCAATTTGATCGACACCGCCATCACCAACAAGTCGGTGGCGATCATCCTCGATCCGGCCAACGCTGACGGCTCTGTCGGTGCGGTGAAGAAGGCGATTGCAGCCAACATCCCGGTGTTCCTCGTCAATGCCGAGATCAATCAGGAAGGCCTCGCCAAGGGTCAGCTCGTTTCCAACAACGCGCAAGGCGCTGCTCTCGGTGCCCAGCAGTGGGTGCAGGCCGTCGGCGAAAAGGGCAAATATGTCGAACTGCTCGGCGCCCCGTCTGACAACAACGCCGCTACGCGCTCGAACGGTTACGCGACTGTGCTGAGCCAGTACCCGGATCTCGAAAAGGCTGCTTCGCAGGTCGCCAACTGGGATCGTACCCAGGGCCACGACAAGATGCAGAGCATGCTGCAGGCCAATCCCGACATCATCGCCGTGATCAGCGGCAATGACGAGATGGCGCTTGGCGCGGTTGCGGCGCTGAAGGAAGCCGGCAAGCTCGCCGGCATCAAGGTCGGCGGCTTCGACGGCTCCCCGGATGCGGTTGCGGCGATCAAGTCCGGCGAACTGCAGTACACCGTGCTTCAGCCGGTCGCCATCTTCTCGGCCAAGGCCGTGCAGCAGGCGGACTCGTTCATCAAGACAGGTGCCACCGGTGCGGCGACCGAGAAGCAGCTGTTCGATTGCCTTCTCATCACCAAGGACAATGTCGACAAGTACACCGCACCCTTCGTGCTGTCTGAGTAATACCTGTACAGGGGGTGTCCTTGCGGACACTCCCTGCCTCTTCTACGAAATGACTGCCCTCGTGAACCGCCTTCGCAACCAACCGGAATTTGCGGCATGAAAGACCTGCTGATCGGCATCGACGCGGGAACGTCGGTGATCAAATCGATCGCTTTCGACCTGTCCGGGCGGCAGCTCGCCATGACGTCGGTGCCCAACAGCTTCGTCACGCTGGAAGGCGGCGGCGCCGAGCAGGACCTCGACCAGACCTGGCGCGACATGGCGCGGACCGTTCGCGATCTCGCGGCCAAGGTTCCCGACCTCGCGCAACGAACCGCAGCGGTGGCCATCACCGGGCAGGGCGACGGAACCTGGCTGATCGATGGCGAGGGCTTGCCTGTCTCGCGCGCCTGGCTGTGGCTCGATGCCCGCGCTGGACATTTGGTGGACGAGATGCGCGCCGATCCCCGGGATCGCAGGCGGTTCGAGTTGACCGGCACGGGTCTCAATTCCTGCCAGCAAGGCGCCCAGCTTGCCTTCATGAAAAAAAACTATTCCGACATGCTGGAGCGGGCGGCGACCGCCCTGCATTGCAAGGATTGGCTCTACTTCAAGATGACAGGCGAACGCGCCACGGATCCCTCCGAGGGAACCTTCACCTTCGGCGATTTTCGGTCGCGCAGCTATTCCGACGAAGCCCTCGACATCCTGGATCTGACGACGCATCGCCGCCTGTTGCCTCCCATGCTCGAAGGCACCACCGACCATCATCCGCTGTCGCGGTCGGCGGCGGCAGAGACCGGCCTGCTCGAAGGCACGCCGGTGGTGCTGGGTTACGTCGATATGGTCATGACGGCGCTCGGAGCCGGCCTCTATGATCCCTCGGGCAATGTCGGCTGCACGGTCATCGGCTCGACCGGCATACACACACGCTTTGCCGCCACTCCCGACGATGTCGTGCTGAACGACGATGGCTCCGGCTACACGATCGCCATGCCTATTCCAGGCGCCTTTGCCCAATTGCAGTCCAACATGGCGGCGACGCTCAACATAGATTGGGTGCTTGGCCTAGCGCGCGACGTGCTCGCCACGGCTGGCGGCAAGCCTTCTCATGACGAGTTGCTGAAGGCCCTCGACGCTTGGGTGGAAGCATCGGAGCCTGGTTCGCTGATCTACCAGCCTTATATATCGCTGGCCGGTGAAAGAGGACCGTTCGTCGATCCTGACGCACGCGCGGGATTCATCGGCCTTTCGGTCAAGCATGGCTTTGGCGATCTGGCGCGCGGCGTCCTCGAGGGACTGGCCTTCGCCGCACGCGATTGCTACCAGGCGATGGGCGCCGTGCCGGGCGAAATCCGCCTGTCGGGCGGCGCCGCGCGCAGCCCGTCCCTACGCCGCATCATCGCAGCGGCGACAAGGGCACAGGTGCGCACCAGCAGTCGCCAGGAAGCCGGCGCGGCAGGCGCCGCGATGATGGCCGCGGTCGGCCTCGGCGTCTATGGCTCGATGGAAGACTGCGCCGCCGAATGGGTGACGCCGCTTCTCGGCGACTGCGATGCCTATGACGAGGCGCTTTCGCAAACCTACGATGCCCTCTTCCCTTCCTTCGTTGCAGCGCGTCAGGCGCTTCGGCCGGTGTGGAAGGGCATGGCGCACCGCACAGGAGCAGGATCTTGAGCAATACAACAGATGTCGTCGATCTCTTCGTGATCGGCGGCGGCGTCAATGGAGCCGGCATAGCGCGTGATGCGGCAGGTCGCGGGCTGTCCGTCATCCTGTGCGAAAAGGACGATCTCGCGCAAGGCACGAGCTCGCGCTCCGGCAAGCTGGTGCATGGCGGCCTGCGCTACCTCGAATATTATGAATTCCGGCTGGTTCGCGAAGCACTGATCGAACGCGAGGTGCTGCTCGAGGCGGCGCCGCACATCATCTGGCCGATGCGCTTCGTTCTTCCGCACAGCCCGCAAGACAGGCCGGCATGGCTGGTCCGGCTCGGGCTGTTTCTCTACGACCACCTTGGCGGCCGTAAACGCCTGCCGGGGACAAGAACACTGAACCTCAAGACTGCGCCGGAAGGTGCGCCAATCAAGGACGAGTTCAAGCGCGGTTTCGAATATTCCGACTGCTGGGTCGACGATGCGCGCCTGGTGCTGCTCAACGCTCTGGATGCCCGGCAGCGCGGTGCCAGAGTGCTCACGCGCACCGCCTGTGTCGCGGCCCGTCGCGAAAACGGACTGTGGTCGATCGACATGCAGGATGGTCGCACGGGTTCGGTGACGAAGGTCCGGGCGCGGGCGCTGGTCAACGCGGCAGGCCCCTGGGTCAACGACATTGTCAGCCGCGTCGCCGGCCAGAATTCCACCCGCAATGTTCGTCTGGTGAAGGGCAGCCATATCGTCGTGCCCAAATTCTGGGAGGGGCGGCAAGCCTATCTCATTCAGAACAACGACAAGCGGGTGATCTTCGTCAATCCGTATGAGAACGATCTGGCGCTGATTGGCACCACCGACATTCCCTACGAAGGCAGGCCCGAGGAAGTGGTCGCCGAGGCCAGCGAAGTCGACTATCTGATCAAGGTGGTCAATCGCTATTTCAAGCGGCAGCTGACGCCACAGGACGTGGTCTACAGTTTCTCGGGCGTGCGTCCGCTCTATGACGACAATGCCGACAATCCAAGCGCGGTGACGCGCGACTATATTTTCGAACTCGACGCCTCCAACGGCAACGCGCCGCTGCTTTCGGTATTCGGCGGCAAGATCACCACCTTCCGCAAGCTGTCGGAACACGCGCTGGAAAAGATCCAGCCGTTTTTTCCGATGATGAAGAAAGCCTGGACGGCCAAAATTCCCTTGCCGGGAGGCGACCTGCCCAATGCGGACTTCGAGCAGTTCCTGAGCGATCTGCATTCCGAGTTTTCATGGCTCAGCCCGTCGCTGGTGAAGCATTACGCGCGAAGCTATGGCACCCGCGCCAGGCAATTGCTCGCTGGCGCACAGCGCGAAGCCGATCTCGGCCGCCGCTTCGGTCCCGATCTATATGAACGGGAGGCAAGGTTCCTGGCCGAGACCGAATGGGCCGGCACATCAGCCGATATACTGGAACGCCGCACCAAACATGGCCTGCATATCGATGCGGCCGAACGGAAAGCATTCGAAGACTGGTTCGATAACATCATGGCGACGGCGGACTGATGGCCTTCACGCTTTCCCTCAACACCAATCCGCTGGTCAATCGTTTCGCCGATCCAGACGATCTGATCGATGCGATCGCCTATGGCATCGGCATCCGCGACGTGCAGCTGACGCATGAATTCGTCAATCCGGGCTGGCCGGCGGCGACGATTGCCAAATTCCTGCGCCGGTTCAACAGCGCCTTGGCGCGGACCGGTGTCAAGATCACCTCCGGCATGACGGGGCCTTATGGCCGGCTCAACCATTTCGGCCACCCGGATGCGGATGTGCGGCGCTATTATGTCGACTGGTTCAAGACCTTCGCCGATATTTCCGCGGAACTCGGTGCGTCGGGCATGGGCACGCAGTTCGCCATCTTCACCCACAAGGACTTTGACCATCCGCAACGGCGGGCAGCGCTTCTCGATATCGCCCTCGAGTGCTGGCGC
Source organism: Mesorhizobium sp. M7A.F.Ca.CA.004.12.1.1 (assembly GCF_003997835.1). Taxonomy (NCBI): domain Bacteria; kingdom Pseudomonadati; phylum Pseudomonadota; class Alphaproteobacteria; order Hyphomicrobiales; family Phyllobacteriaceae; genus Mesorhizobium; species Mesorhizobium sp. M7A.F.Ca.CA.004.12.1.1. The sequence goes on along the minus strand of NZ_RZRK01000056.1, from coordinate 1,646 downwards.
GAGGTGGCCGAACACGCCAAGGCGGCGGGTCTGACATACCTGTTCTGGGAGCCGATGTCGGTCGGCCGCGAGTTCGGCCACACGATCGAAAGCTGCGCCACGCTGCAAGGCGCCATCGATGCGGCGAAGCTGCCCATACCGATGAAGATGATGGTGGATATCGACCATGGCGACGTGACCTCGGCCGATCCTGCCGATACCGATCCCTATGCTTGGGCGAAAGCGTTTCCATTGCAATCGCCGATCATCCACATCAAGCAGTCTTCCATGAACAAGGGCGGGCACTGGCCGTTCACGGCCGCCTACAACAAGGACGGCCGCATAGTGCCGCAGAAGCTGCTGGACGCGGTTCGGCAGGGCGGTGGAACCGACAATGAAATTTGCCTTGAACTTTCCTTCAGGGAGAGGGAACCAGTCGACCATCAGGTTATCGAGATGATCCGCGAGTCGGTGGATTTCTGGGCCCCTCATATCGACAGCGGTCGCGACAGTCTCAAGCCCCGGACCTGAGCGAATACGTCGCCCGAAAGCCGGCTTCGGCCGCAAAAGTATCGAAGGAGAAGAAGAATGGCCCCATATTGGGTCGGCACGAGCTGGAAGATGAACAAGACGCTGTCGGAGGCGTTGCAGTTCGCCGATGCGCTGGCGGCCTTTGTGCCCGATTTCGATCTGGCAATACAGCCCTTCGTCATTCCGCCGTTCACCGCAGCGCGCCAGGTCAAGGCCGCGCTGGCCAACACCCGCGTCAAGATCGGTGCCCAGAACATGCATTGGGCCGATGCTGGCGCCTGGACGGGGGAGATCTCGCCGGTGATGTTGAAAGATTGCGGGCTGGATGTGATCGAACTCGGCCATAGCGAGCGCCGCGAGCATTTCGGCGAGGCCGATGCGACTGTGGGACTAAAAACGGCGGCCGCTGTCAGGCACGGTTTCGTGCCGCTGATCTGCGTCGGCGAGACGCTGGCTGAGCGTGAATCAGGCCGCGCCGAGGCGGTGCTGACGGCACAGGTTCTCGGCGCGCTGCAAGAGCTGAGCGGCGATCAACTGAAGGCGGAAATCCTCTTTGCCTACGAGCCCGTCTGGGCAATCGGCGAGAAGGGCATTCCCGCAAGCGCCGACTATGCCGACAGGCAGCAACAGCTGATCAAGAAGGTTGCCGCCGACCGGCTGCCGATTGCTCCACCTGTGCTTTATGGTGGCAGCGTCAATCCAGGCAACGCGGCCGAACTCATCGGCCAGCCGCATATCGATGGCCTGTTCATCGGCCGCTCGGCGTGGCAAGCGGAAGGCTATATCGACATTCTGAAAAAGGCGTCGGCCGCCATCGCGCGCTGACTGCCAAAAGACCTAGCAAAGGAGCTCATCATCATGAAGATCGCACTCGGAGCCGACAGCGCCGGCAAGCCGCTGCTCGACGTCATCGCCAAGCATCTCGCCACCAAGCCGGAACTGCAGGTCGTCGACCTAAGCCAGGCCGGATTCTACGCCGATATCGCCGCCTCGGTCGGCCACGAAATTCTCGACGGCAATTACGACCGGGCCATCCTGTTTTGCGGCACCGGCATCGGCGTCAGCATCTCCGCCAACAAGGTCCCGGGCATTCGCGCCGCATTGACCCACGACACCTATTCCGCCGAGCGCGCCGC
>NZ_RZRK01000569.1:2332-4028 GCF_003997835.1 Mesorhizobium sp. M7A.F.Ca.CA.004.12.1.1 | reverse complement strand
GCCCGATCTCGGTACCTTCTATCTTGGCGACGCGATCACCGGCTGGCTGCCGATGCCGCTGGTGGTGATCGGCGTCGTCCTGCTCGCCTGGTTCTGGCTGAAGGGAACCCGCTTCGGCACAGCACTTTATGCGGTCGGCAGCGATCCGGAGTCGGCCGCTTCCGTCGGCATCAATGTCGTGCTGGTGCGCTTTGCCGTCTATGTCATCGCCGGCGGCTGCTATGGCCTTGCCGGCGTCTTCATCAGCGCCCAGACCGGCAGCGGTGATCCGCTGGTCGGCAATCCGCTGCTGTTGTCGATGTTCGCGGCGGTCGTCGTCGGCGGCACGCGCCTCGGCGGCGGGCAGGGCGGCCCGGGGGGGTCGGTCTTCGGCGCCTACATCCTGATGATCGTGGTGAACATCCTGCTGGTGCTCAATGTCTCGGCCTATTATGCGACCATCGCCGAAGGCACCATTCTGGTGCTGGCAGCACTTGCCGGCTCCATCTCGCATGCATCGGTGCTTGCCGTGCAGCTACGCGCCGCGCGTGCCCGGCTCGCCGCCTGGCGCGCCGGCATACTGCCCTCGCAACTCGAGCGCGTGGACCGGCGTCTCAAGACCGCCGAACCAGCCCATGCCCAGCGCAGTCCGGCGGCGCCGCGCCCTGCCTTCCACCTGCGCAACGCGGAAACGCTGCGTTATGCGCTGCCCGCCTATGTCTGCCTGCTGCTCATCGTGGTCGTCACGCAGGTCTGGCTCGGCCGCGCCATCCTCAATCCGGGGTACTGGAATTCGCTGCTGGTGCTATCGTCCTTCCTAGCCGTCCTGGCGCTGGGGCAGGGAACCGTCATTCTGACCGGTGGCCTCGACCTCTCCGTGCCGTGGACGATCGGCATCTCCGGCATCATCCTGGCCGGCATGGTCAACGGCTCCGACGCCGCCCTTGTCTACGCCTTGCCGGTCGTCCTGTTGATGGCCTGCGCCATTGGCTTCGCCAATGGTTTCGGCATCGTCTATCTCGGCATCTCGCCGATCGTCATGACGCTCGCCACCAACGGCATCCTGCAAGGCTGTGCGCTGCTCTATTCGCAGGGCACGCCGGCCGGTTTTTCCTCGCCGATGCTGCGCTGGGTCATGACGGCCAAGCTCGCCGGCCTGCTGACTCCAATAGTGCTGCTGATGGTCGTCTTTGTCGTCGCGGCGGTACTGCTGCTTGGCCGCACCCCGTTCGGACGACGCGTCTACGGCATCGGCAATGGGCTACGCGCGGCGCGCTTGTCGGGCATCGGCGTCGAGCGCACGCTGATCCTGGTCTATATGCTTTCGGCCGTCTGCGCGGCTGTTGTCGGCATCATGCTGACCGGCTTTTCGGGTCAGGCAAGCCTTGGCATGGGCGACGACTACCTGTTGCCGTCGATCGCTGTGGTGGTGGTCGGCGGCGCGCTGATCACCGGCGGACGCGGCCACTATCTCGGCATGCTCGGCGGCGTGTTGTTGCTGACCGCACTGCAGATGCTGCTCGCCGGCACCACGCTTCCCTATGCCACGAGGGCAATTCTTTACGGACTGGTCGTTCTGGGCGCCGTCATGGCGCTGCGCGAACGGCGGCTGCAATGAGAAGGACAGGACCATGAGCACAAGGGCGCCGGCATCGGCGGACGAATTTTTGACCGGGCTGAAAGGCCAGCGCGTGCTGGTCACGGCGGGGGCCCGGGG
>NZ_RZRK01000569.1:0-2322 GCF_003997835.1 Mesorhizobium sp. M7A.F.Ca.CA.004.12.1.1 | reverse complement strand
GGTCAAGGCCGATGTCTCGCGCGACGAGGATGTCGACCGCCTGTTCGAGGCGGTCGAGAAAAAACTCGGCGGGCTCGATGCGTTGATCAACAATGCCGGCATTGCCGGGCCGACAGGCGGTGTCGACGAGATCGACCCTTCCGACTGGCGGCGCTGCATCGACATCTGCCTGACCGGCCAGTTCCTGTGCGCTCGGCGCGCCGTGCCGCTGATCAAGGCGGCGGGCGGTGGTTCGATCGTCTCGATGTCGTCTGCCGCCGGCCGCCATGGCTACGCCTTCCGCACACCCTATTCGGCGGCCAAGTTCGGTGTCATCGGTTTCACGCAGAGTCTCGCCAAGGAGCTCGGACCGCACGCCATCAGGGTCAACGCCATCCTGCCCGGCATCATCGAGGGGCCCCGCATCGAAGGTGTTATCTCGGCGCGCGCCAAGCAGGTCGGCATCAGCCACGAAGAGATGACGGATCGTTATCTCCAAAACATCTCGCTGCGCCGCATGACCAGCCCCTATGATGTGGCGTCGATGGTCGCCTTCCTGCTCTCCGATGCGGGGATCAACATTTCCGGCCAGTCGCTCGGCGTCGACGGCAATGTCGAAACACTTTGAGGAGCCTATCCATGGCCAATGTCGCAATTGTCGGAAGCGGGTTCATCGGGCGGGCCTGGGCAATCAGCTTTGCCCGCGCCGGCCATGATGTGCGGATGTGGGACCAGTTGCCCACTGCCACGGGTGGCGCCCGCGACTACATTGCCGGCGTGCTCGGTGATCTCGCCCGGAACGACCTGTTGCGGGGACAGGCGGTCGACGCCGTGCTCGGCCGGATCACCATTGTCGCCGAGCTGGCAGAGGCGCTGGCTGGTGCGGTCCATATCCAGGAGAACACGCCTGAAAACCTCGAGGTGAAGCGGGAGGTGTTCTCGCTGATCGACAGCCTTGCCGATCCGCAAACAGTCATCGCCAGTTCCACCTCGGCGCTGTTGCCGTCGAAATTCACCGACCATCTGCAAGGGCGGCAGCGCTGCCTGGTCGTGCATCCGATCAACCCGCCCTATCTCATTCCGGCGGCCGAAATCGTGCCGGCGCCATGGACGTCCGCCGAGACGGTCGAGACAACCCGCGCCTTCCTCATCGACGCCGGTCATGCGCCCCTGGTGATGAACCGCGAACTCGACGGCTTCATCATGAACCGCCTGCAAGGCGCATTGCTGGAGGAGGCTTTCCGGCTTGTCGCCGACGGCTACGCCAGTGTCGAGGATGTCGACATCGGCATCCGCGACGGGCTGGCGCTGCGCTGGTCGTTCATGGGTCCATTCGAGACCATCGATCTCAATGCGCCTGGCGGCGTGCGCGACTATGTCGAGCGTTATCAGGGCATCTATTCCAACATCTTTCCCCAGACGCAGCGACGCGTCGACTGGGCCGGCAAGGTCATCGACACGGTCGAGGCTGATCGCCGCAAGCGACTGCCACAGCAAAGCCTGGGCGACCGGCAGGTGTGGCGTGACCGCCGGCTCATGGCGCTCGCCGCCCACAAGAGAAAATCGGATCAGGAGTTCGGAGAATGACGCAAACCAGCCGCAAGCCGGGGCCTGCACAGACCAAGGGCAAGGTCATCATCACCTGCGCGGTGACAGGTGCCATCCACACGCCGACGATGTCGCCTTATCTGCCGATCACGCCAGACCAGATCGCCTCGGAGGCGATCGCGGCTGCCGAAGCCGGTGCCGCAATCCTGCATCTGCATGCGCGCGATCCGGAAACCGGCAAGCCCGACCAGACGCCGGAGGCCTTCGCTCGCTTCCTGCCGCGCGTCAAGCAAGGCACCAACGCCGCCATCAACATCACCACCGGTGGCAGCCCGTACATGAAGGTCGAGGAGCGCGTGCGCCCGGCCGCCCAGTTCAAACCGGAAGTCGCCTCGCTCAATATGGGCTCGATCAATTTCGGGCTCTATCACCTCGCCGACAAATACGAGACCTTCAAATTCGACTGGGAAAAGCCGCATCTGGAAGCGACCCGCGACCTCGTCTTTCGCAACTCGTTCAAGGACATCGAGTACATCCTGGCGACCTGCTACGACAACGGCACGCGCTTCGAGTTCGAGTGCTACGACATCGCCCATCTCTACAACCTCTCGCACTTCGCCGACCGCGGGCTGGTGAAGCCGCCTTTCTTCGTGCAGTCGGTGTTCGGACTGCTCGGCGGCATCGGCACCCATCCCGAAGACGTCGCCCATATGAAGCGCACTGCCGACCGGCTGTTCGGCGACCAGTTCCGCTGGTCGGTTCTCGGCGCTGGCGCCAGCCAGCTGCGCATAGCCG
>NZ_RZRK01000568.1:0-4031 GCF_003997835.1 Mesorhizobium sp. M7A.F.Ca.CA.004.12.1.1 | reverse complement strand
GAGACAGCCATGGTGAAGCCTTCGGCAAGGTAGCGGTCGGCATCGGCCTTCGCCGGCGCCAGGATGCCGCTTGCCTTGCCTGCCGCCGTTGCGGCCTGGCGCACGGACGAGATTGCCTCCTGGACATGTGCCGCGCCGGGATTGCCCATCGCGCCCATATTGGTGGAAAGATCGCCGGGACCGACGAAGAGAACGTCGACCCCGTCGACCCCCGCGATCTCGGCGGCATTCGCCACGCCCAATTCATCCTCGATCTGCACGGCGAGAAGCTGCTGCTCGCGCGCCTTGGCGTGGTAGCCGGCGATGCGGCCGAAGCCATTGGCGCGGTGACCGACCGAGAAGCCGCGAAATCCGCCGGGCGCATAGCTCATGGCCGCGACGATGGCGCGGGCCTGATCGGCGGTTCGTACATTGGGGATCATCAGGCTGCGTGCGCCGATATCCAGCGCCTGCTTGATCAGATTGGGATCGTCGGAGGGCAGCCTGACGACAGCCTCGCTGTCGAAGCCGCCCATCACCTGAAGCTGCGCCATGATGCTGCGCAGATGGTTGGGGCTGTGCTCGCCGTCGATCAGAACCCAATCGGCTCCGGAGCCGGCGACGATCTCCGTGGTGAGCGCCGAAGCCAGCGAGCACCAGATGCCGATGTGAGCCCGGCCAGCCGCGGTGGCGGCTTTCAGCGTGTTGAGGCGTTCTTGCATCTTGCGATCGTCTCCAATCATTTGGTTGAAATTTGTATGATGTCCTATATCATATGGCTACAAAACGCTGCAAGATGCGATGTAGGGACTTTCGAATGGGAGCTGGAGAATGAGGATCGGGTTCATCGGGCTTGGCGTCATGGGAGCACCGATGGCGCGCCACCTGGCCGATGCCGGGCATGAGATCGTCACCGTTCTCAATCGCTCCCCTCTACCGCAGGGCCTGACCGCATCGGTCGTCGCGTCCGCCGCCGAAGTGGCACGGCGGTCCGAGATCGTCGTCACCATGCTGCCCGACACGCCTGACGTCGAACGCGTCCTGTTGGGCGAGGACGGCGTCCTGGAAGGACTGTCAGCCGGCAAGCTGGTCATCGACATGAGCTCGATCAGCCCCATCGCCACGGCGGCGTTCGCGGCGAAACTGCGAGAGAAGGGAGCCGGCTACCTCGACGCCCCGGTCTCGGGCGGCGAGGTCGGCGCCAAGGCGGCAAGCCTCACCATCATGGTCGGCGGCCCGGCCGCCGAGTTCGAGCGGGCGCTGCCGATCTTTGAGACACTCGGCAAGAACGTCACTTTGATCGGCGAGCAGAATGGCGCCGGGCAGACCTGCAAGATCGCCAACCAGATCATCGTCGCGCTCAACATCGAGGCCGTGGCCGAAGCGCTTGTCTTCGCCAGCAAGGCCGGGTGCGACCCGGCGAAGGTTCGCGGCGCCCTGATGGGTGGCTTCGCCGCTTCCCGCGTCCTGGAAGTGCATGGCCAGCGCATGATCGACCGGACCTTCGCCCCAGGCTTTCGCATCAAGCTCCACCAGAAGGATCTCAACCTGGCGCTTGACAGTGCCCGCGCCCTTGGCGTGGCGCTGCCGAACACCGCCATGGCGCAGCAACTGATGAATGCCTGTTCGGCCCATCCAGGTGGCGCCGAGGCCGATCACTCGTCTCTCGTCCGGGCGCTGGAGATCCTCAGCGGCCACGAACTGTCAAAAGAAAAGGAGTAAAAACCGATGCGCGGAACCGGCAAGGCCGAGATCTTCGTGATGCTGGCCCATCCCGTGGCCCACGCCAAGAGCCCCGGCATATTCAACGAGATCTTCGAGCAGAAGGGCCTCGACAGCCTCATGGTGCCCTTGAGCTGCCGCCCGGAGGATTTTGAGACCTTCTGGGCCGGCATCACGGCAGCCGAGAATATCAGGGGCGTGATCATCTCGGTGCCGTACAAGGTTGCGGTCTACCACAAATGCTCCGCCGCGCATGACCGCGCCGCGCGGGTGGAAAGCGCCAACTCGGTGCGACGGCTGCCGGATGGCAGCTGGTATGCCGACAATTTCGACGGCGTCGGCTTCATCGATGCGCTCAAGGCGAACGGGCATCAGATCGCCGGCCGCCGCATTCTTCAAGTCGGTGCCGGTGGCGCCGGTGCTTCGCTCGCCTATTGTCTCGCGGAAGCCGGCGCCGACGAAATCCGCCTTACCGACATCGATACGGCGCGCGCCGGGAAACTGGCGGCGCTGGTTGGCCGCGCGTTCCCGAAATGCCGCATCCAGGTCGGAGAGGCCGAGCCTTCCGGCATGCATATGGCGATCAACGCCACGCCTGTCGGCATGCATGCCGGCGATCCGCTGCCGCTTGACGTCAGCCGGCTGACCCCGGATATGACGGTCGTGGACATCATCATGGAGCCTGCGGAAACCGCTCTGCTGCGGGCGGCCAAGGGGATCGGCTGCCGCGTTCAACCGGGACGCCCGATGATGGATTTCCAGGTCCGGGCGATGTCCGAATTCTTCGACATCGAAGGCAAGGACCGCGGCCATGGCTGAGACACCGACTGCCGTCGTCATCGGCGGCACCTCCGGCATCGGACGCGCTATCGCGCAGCGCTTCGCAGAAGACGGTTATCATGTGGTCGTCTCCGGCCGGGATGCGACGAGGGGCAATGAGGCGGCCGGCTCCTGCCAGGCGGCGGGCGCGCCGCGTGCGCTGTTTGTCCAGACAGATGTCGCAGATAGCGGCTCAGTCGAGGCTCTGGCACGGATTGTCAGCGACGGGTTCGGCACGCCTCACGTCGTCGTCAACTGCGCCGGCATCTTGCAGAGCGGCAAGTACGTCCTTGATCAGGATCTGGACGAGGACGAGAAGATGTGGCGGGTGAATTATCGCGGCACGCTGTTGGGGTGCCAGGTGTTTGGCCGGCTGATGTCGGCCGCCCGGCGAGGCGCGATCCTGAATGTCGGCTCGCTCGCCTCTTTCGCGCCGCTGTCGCTGCCCGCCTACACGCCGGGAAAGCATGCGGTCCTGGCCCTGACCCAGATCCTCGCCGCCGAACTCGGCCCGCATGGCGTTCGCGTCAATGCGGTCGCGCCCGGCTATACACTTTCCGATGGTCTGAAGACCAAGATCGCCAGGGGTGAACGCAACCCCGAAGCCATACAGGCCACCACGGCGCTGCGACGCTTCGTCGAGCCGCGCGACGTCGCCGAGGCGGCATTGTTCCTCTGCTCGGAGCGCGCCGCTTCGATTACCGGCGTCACCTTGCCGGTCGACGCCGGCTGGCTGGTTCAGGCGCCTTACGCACAATATCTGCAGGGAAATCCCATCCGGCAAACGCCGGCTATCTGACAAGGATAATCCAGTGATCAATATCTCGCCAGTGAGCGACATCCAGCGCTTCGACTTCGATACCCGCATACACCATGGCGTCATCCATAACGGCACGCTCTACCTCACCGGCCAGGTCGCGAGGCCCGGCCAGTCCGCGGCCGACCAGATGCGCGAGGTGCTCGGCAAGATCGATGCGCTGCTTGGCAAGGCGGGCACGGACAAGACCCGCATCCTTCATGTGCAGATGTGGCTGGACGACATCAGGGATTTCGACGAGGTCAATGCGGTGTGGGACGCCTGGATGCCCGGGGAGCACGCACCGGCGCGCTCATCGGGCGAAGGACGGATGGCGAAGCCCGGAATGCTGGTCGAGCTGATCGTCACCGCGGCGGTTTGAATGGTCCTGCCGGTTCGGGCATCATCCCGAATCTGGCGAGAGGGAGACTGATGACGAAGCGCAAGCCGCTTTCCACCGTCGTGGCGGAGAGCCTGTCCGAGAAGATCCGCTCCGGACAGCTGCTGCCCGGCGCGCAATTGCCGACTGAGGCGGAGCTTTGCGCCGAGTACGATGTCAGCCGCACCGTGGTGCGGGAAGCTGTGGCGCGACTGCGTTCCGAAGGCCTGGTGGTGCCGCAGCAGGGGCGCGGCATGTTCGTCAGCGAGACGCCGGCGCCGCGCAACTTCTCGATACCGGACGAAGCGCTCAGGACCTTGCCGGAAACCATTGCGC
>NZ_RZRK01000567.1:0-4033 GCF_003997835.1 Mesorhizobium sp. M7A.F.Ca.CA.004.12.1.1 | reverse complement strand
CGCCTCGATCCTTCCGTACGACCACTATGAGAGGGCCGAGACTTTCAAGAGTATGTCTTTGACCACAGGCGAAAACGCTGGGCTGTTTCGCGAAAGCGCACCGGCGAAGGCCGCCCGTACCGAATTGAAGCGCGCGCAGTCGGAAGCCGACGTGCGCTGCTTTTAGAGCCTGCTCCCTCCGCAAGCCGGATGGAGTTCCATCCTTTGCCTGGACATGATCCTCCCGAAATGAGCTTCACTTCGGGGATCGAGCTGGCAAGCATCCGGCATTACGGCGCAAGAGGGATACTTTAGAGACCTGCTGTCTCCAGGGGCCACTGATTGCGGAATGTTTTGCCATCCGTGTCGGTCGCTTCCACCTGGATTTCGCCGTTGCCATGCACGGTGAAATCGAACCGGAAATTGGGGTCTTCCGAAATCGATATTCCACCTTCCATGGAGAGGATCGGCCGGCCGGCTTGCGAGATCGACAGTTTCTGAACAAAATGCGCCGGTATGAAATACTGGGTCAGCGGATCCCGCTGCAGGCCCGAATTGTTAGGGTGCCGGATCATCAACTGCAGTTCCTCAGTCTTGGTCATCGTCTCTTTGGGCGGGAACTGGCGCAGCTTCATCTGACCCATCGTCGCGTTGGCCTCGTCCTGGTTCTTGACCGCAGGGGCGGAGCATCCGCCTGATGCCTTGACGAAGGTCTGCATCATATGGAGCTGGCCGCTCTGCGTCTCAGCGATGGCACGCAGATAGGAATAGTCGTTGACGCGCACGCGCGTCGACAGATGCGTCACGCCGGCATCCTTGCCGAGCTGGAACGTTGCCGCCACCGGTGCAGGGTTGGCATCGATGATCAAGGTAACGGATTTGATGCCGTCCGGCGCCTTGGCTGGATCGAGATAGATGTCCACGGGCACGATGGCGGCATCCTGCGCCCGCTTCGGCGCTTCGATCCTGACGACGCCGGTATCGACCAGAATTGCCCGATCGCCGAACACGTCGCCCTTCAAGTCATGCCAGATTCTGTCCGAGGACGCGGTTGTTTGCTGTGCGCTGGCGGTTCCGGAGGAACCGAGCAGCGTGCCGATGGCCAAGATGATCGCGACAAAAACGGATGCGAGCGGCAAAGCGAGCTGCCGGCTCGAGTAAGGGTGATTTTGCATTTCGATGCCTCCACCAATGCAGAGAGGTGGTGCCCAGGCTGGCGTTGAGGATAAGCCTTTGGCGACGCCTTGGCAAATCGCCGTGCCTTACAGCTGCTGGACGCATGTCGGCATCGTCTATTCCCACTCGAGTTCGGCAAATGCGGCCGTTGCGTTGCGCTGGTTGTAGTCGTCGAACAGGTGCCAATTATCCCGTTCGGTTTCGCCAGCGGTTTTGACTGCTTCGCGCAGCGGCGTTCCGTCGGCGATCGCCTTTCGGATATCGCGCGCCAGAATCTCGAAATAGCGTCGCTCCCCCGCCAGCGCCTGTGGCCAGTCGGCCGTTACAGGACCATGACCTGGAACGACGCGCGTGGCGTCGATCGCGGTGAGCGCATCCATCTGGCGGAGCCATCCAAGCAGTGATCCGTCGAGCGTCGGCAAGGAGCCCATGAACACGAGATCGCCGGCAAAAAGCGTTCTGGTCGCGGTATCGAATACGGTCAGGTCGTTGTCGGTGTGCGCCGCCTTCCATGCCCGCAGTTCAATCATGCGCCCGCCGAGGTCGAGTTGCAGGCGATCGTCGACCAGCATGGTCGGCGGCACGATCTCGATCCCCTCCATCAACGCCTCGCCAAGCTGTTCGCGATAGTTGTGCAGATAGAACGCTCCACGCGCCTCGAGAGCACGCGGCAGATTGCGGTGACCGACGATGGTCGCGCCGATCTTCCGGAATGCCGCATTGCCGAAGATGTGGTCGGGATGCATGTGGGTGTTGACCAGGAAGCGAACCGGCTTTGCTGTCAGCTTTCCGATCGCGGCGAGAAAGGCCTGCGCCTCGATCAGGCTGCCACCGCTGTCGATGACGGCAACCGCATCGGTGCCGATGACGGCGCCCAGATTGCAGATCGCACCGTTGTTGGCGGCGGTCATCAATTCATCCGCGCCCTGGAAGGCGAAGACGCCGTCGGCGATTTGCGTGGTCGAGAACCGCAAGCTGCCGCCTGCGGCCAGAACGGCTCGTCCGAGGCAGCATGGCAGCAAGGCGGCGCTGGCAGCGGTGCAGGTGAAGCCACTCACAAGCCTGCGTCTTAGCCGATCAACCGACATGAAGGCCTCCGATATGCATTTCGCCAGCAGGCGATCAGGTGACGTCCGGAAATCTATGATGGAACGACCGCAGGAGGTCGCTCATCACCTGCGAATTGCGATGTTGCCGTGGCAACCGTACGTCGAACACGCCGAGCACATGGGTTGGCCGTGGCGCGAGCACGATGATGCGGTCCGACAGCATCAGTGCCTCGCGTAGATTGTGCGTCACCATCAAGGCGGTCGTTGGCCGTGCCGACCACACGGTCAAAAGCAGATGCCGAAGCCGCTCGGCGGTCTGTTCGTCGAGCGAGACAAAAGGTTCGTCCAGGAAAAGCACCGCCGGCTCGGTGGCGAAAGCCCTGGCAAGTGCTGCCCTGCGCGCAAGGCCGAGCGACAGTTCGGCAGGATAGAGCGAGCGCATGCCGGCGAGGCCGAGCGTGTCGAACAGCCCGTCGAGATTTTTCGCTCTCAAGCTTTTGGGCAACGCCAGCCTGACATTCTGTTCCACCGTTCGCCACGGCAGCAGGGTCGGTTCCTGGAATACGGCGGCGATGCGGTTCGAACCTCCTTGCGGCAACTGAAAGGAGCCGGAAAAGTCTTTGTCCAAGCCAAGCAGGATACGCAGCGTCGTGGTTTTGCCGCAGCCCGACGGTCCCAGCAAGCAGGCGAATTCGCCTTGCCGGACCTCGAAGGAAAGGTCCTGAAGCGCCGTGATCGAGACGCCTCGCGTGGACCTGAAGGTCTTTTCGGCGATGTCGACCTTAAGCGGGACGACGGCGCCAACGGGTTGCATGTCGTTCAACGGGCTGCACCAGGAGAAGTTCAATGACAAGCATCACCGCCACGAAAGCCAGCGTGTAGGCAAGGATGGCGGCGACATCGAAGAGCTGGAAATAGAGATGGATCTGGAAGCCGACACCGTTCGAGCGGCCGAGCAGTTCGACGACCAGGACGATCTTCCAGATGAGGGCAATGCCGGATCGCGATGCGGCGGCAAGATAGGGCTGCAATTGCGGCAGCAGGATATGGCGGATGCGTTCAAGGCGGCCGAAGCGATAGACGGTGGCCATTTCGGCGTAACTTGGATCAAGCGCCCTGGCGCCTTCGCGCATCGTCACCACGACATTCGGGATCTTGTTCACCGCCACCGCGCCGATCGCCGCCGCCTCGTTGAGGCCGAACCAAATGTAGCCGAGGACGATGACCACCAGCGCCGGGATGTTGAGGAACAGGATCACCCATGGGTTGAAAAAGCGGTCGACGCGACGATGGCTGCCGAGCAAAACGCCGATGACGGATCCGATGATCATGGCGACGATATATGCCGCGGCGACCCGGCCGAGAGTCACGCCGAGATGGTAAAAGAGGTCGCCGCTCGCAGCCTCCCTGAGAAGCACCTGCCAGACCTGCCGAGGCCCTGGAAAGGCACGGCTTGGCCAGACACTTGCCGCAAGGTTCCACAGCAGGCAAAGCCCGAGCAGGGAGACCGCAACAGTCAGCGCGGGCATGAGTGCCGTCGCCAGACTGCGTCGGCCGGACATGCTCGGCGGAGCATCACGCGTGCCGTCGGTTCCCAATGCGGTCATTTCCGGGGATCCTGCCAGAACGTGCCGGGCGCCATTTCCGGCGCGCTGCCGACAAGTTTCGCGCCGCCGATCGCCGCCAGCACATGGTATAGCCTGCCGGCGTCGGCCGCTTCCTCCGCGACCGACCGTCTGGGAATGCCCTGGCGGTAGCGATCGCGCAGCTTTTCCAGTTCCTTGCCTTCCGCGCGAATGATCGGCGCCAGGCGCAGCCATTCGTCATCG
>NZ_RZRK01000566.1:0-4037 GCF_003997835.1 Mesorhizobium sp. M7A.F.Ca.CA.004.12.1.1 | reverse complement strand
TGCCCGTGCCGCCAGCAGTGCCGGCAGTGCGAAGACGAACACGGCGAGCGCGTTCATGCCGATCATGCCCGTCACCGAGACGCTCTGCATCAGCAGCGGCACGGGCATGGCCGCGTAGCCGACGGCATTCCAGGGAAAACCGGTGAACAGGAAATCGCGCAGCCATTCCGCCAACCCGAAGCCGAAGGCAAGGGCGGCGATGCGGCCAATGTCGTTGCTCCACAGCAGCCGGGCTACGATTGCAGCAAAGCCGTAGAAAAAGGCGAGCATGAAAGGAATGCCGACCACCGCGAAGGGGAGCGCCCAGGCAAAACTGTCGGCCTCGACCAGCAGCGCCGAGCCGATCCACCAGAGGCCGGCGAGGAAATAGCCGAAACCGAACCACCAACCGACGGCAAAAGCCGGCCGCAGACGCCGGAACAGGCTGCCGGAAGCTTCGCCGGTGGCGCCGTCGAGCAGCCAGACCAGCAGCGGAAACGAGACGAAACAGGCGGCGAAGAAATCGTAAGGCGCCTGCCCAAGCACGGCAAAAGCGCCCGCGAGAAACGCCACGAGCGCACGCCGCCAACCCCAAAGCAGAATTATCCGGCCGGTGAGGCGCTCCATGCATACTTCCGAGTCGCGAATCAGGACACAAGATTTAACAGGCTGCGCTCCGCGCTCCAAACGGGCGGATGGCTGGCTGAGATGCACAGCTCCGGCCCTGCCCTACCGGTGCCAACCCTCGATTTGAACGCCGCCCAGCCGCTCGGCCTCCTCGCGCGGAACCGAACGGATGGTCTGCGTGAAGGTCCAGACATGGCCCTCGGGGTCGCGGGCACGATACTGGCGCTCGCCGTAGAACTGATCCGCCGGCTCCTGGATTATCTCAGCGTCGGTCGCCCGCGCCTGCTCGCAATGCGCATCCAGGCCGCCCTTCAGCCTGACATAGATCGACTGCGTGTTCCTGCCCGAGACCGAAGCCGGGCTGGCAACATAATCGCTCCATTCGGAATCGACGATGATGTAGCTGTCGCCGAATCGCATCTCTGCATGGACGAGTTTTCTCTCGGCATCGCTGACTACCATGCTGCGCTCGAAGCCAAATGCTGCTTCAAGCCAGTCCAGCTGCTGCTTCAAGCCAGTCCAGCGCGGCACGAGGGTCCTTGTAGAAGACACCGGACCCCAGACTTGGATGCTTGAACGGGTCGTCGACAGTCATCGGGCGAGCGTGAGGCTCACGCCTGTTCGGTGCGCGCGGTGGCGCGCCGGCGGCGCTCACCCTTCTGGCTCTGCACGATGCGCACGCGCTTGACGCGGCGCGGATCAGCATCGAGGACGTGGAATTCGAAGCCGGGTATGGCCTGCACCACCTCGCCGCGGGCCGGAACACGGCCAAGCGTGTTGAAAATCATGCCGCCGATCGTGTCGACATATTCGCCATGTTCACCGGCGGCGAAATCCCCGCCGATCATCTTGGCCACGTCGTCGATCTCGGCCTTGCCGTCGACGATGAACACGCCGTCGCCGCTCTGGGTGATCATCGGCTCGTCGTCGTCATGCTCGTCCTCGATGTCGCCGACCACCATCTCGACGATGTCTTCCAGCGAGGCGAGGCCGTCGGTGCCGCCATATTCGTCGATGACCAGCGCCATCTGGGTGCGCGTCGTCTGCATGCGGCCCATCAGGTCGGAGGCAAGCATCGACGGCGGCACGAACAGCACCGGGCGGATCAGATTGAGGTCGCCAATGGTGCGTGCGAGGTCGACCTGGGCAAGATCGAGAACCGTGGCAGCGGGGGTTTTCCTGGTCGTGCGGCCCTTCTTGACGCGCGCGATCTTGGTGATGTGGGCCAGCACGTCACGGATATGGACCATGCCGCGCGGATCATCGAGCGTCTCGGAATAGACCGGCATGCGGGAATGGCCGGATTGTTCGAAAGTGCCCAGGAGATCGCCGAGCGTCGTCGTGATTTCGACCCCCTGAATGTCGGCGCGCGGTACCATGACGTCCTCGACGCGCACTTCGCGCAGCCGCAGGATGTTGTTGAGCATGGCGCGTTCGCCGGGCGAGAAGGCGCCGGCATCGCTCGTCGTCTCGGCAAGCGCGCCGGCAATTTCCTCACGCAGGCTGGTTCCGTTGCGTTGCCGAAACAAGCCCAGAACGCGGTCGAACAGGGAGGGACCGGCAGGCAACGTCTCGCTGGCAGCGCTGCCAGCAGCAGAGGTACTGCTAGCGCCAGAGGTACTGTTAGCACCAGAGGTACTGTTAGCACCAGAGGTAACGGTACTCGGACTTGATCCCTCTTCCGACGTATCGGAAGCCTTGGTCGCACTGCCGGCGTCGGGGCGGGCGGCAGTTTCTGGTTTGTCGTTCATCGTCGTCCGGTCAATTGATCAGATGTAGTTACGCGTAGGGGTCGGGAATGGCAAGCCTTGCAAGCGCCGTGCGTTCGACGGCTTCCATCGCCTCGGCTTCAGTGTCGGTCTCGTGATCGTAACCCAGCAAATGCAGCAGGCCGTGGATGACGAGATGGGTGATATGGTTCTCGACAGGCTTGTCTTCCAGTGCCGCTTCACGCGCGACCGTCTCGGCGGCGAGCACGATGTCGCCCAGCATCGGCGGCAACGGTCCGCCTTGCACAAACGGAAAAGCCGGGAAAGACAAGACATTGGTCGGCTTGTCCTTGCCGCGCCAGCCGGCGTTGAGAACCCGGACATGGGCGTCGTCGGTAAAAACGAGGCTGAGTTCGGAACGGCCCGCCACGCCGGTTTCGGCAAAAGCCGCCTTGACGGCGCGATCGACCAGCCGCGTCAGGCTTGCCTCGTCGGGCCAGTTGCCCGCCTCAACCGATATGTCGATGTCGACGGGAACATTCCCGTCGCCGGATGTTATGTCCTCAGGCATGAAGCCGCATCGTCAACATCAATTCTCGGCGCCGAGGCCGCGCGCCAGCTTGGCGTCCCGGTCGTAGGCCCTGACGATTTCCGCCACCAGCGGATGGCGGACCACATCGCCGTCGTTGAAGCGCACGGTGACCGCGCCCGCCACGCCGTCCAGCACCCGCAAGGCTTCGACCAGTCCCGATTTGGTGTTCGAGGGAAGGTCGATCTGGGTCGGATCGCCGGTGACGATCATGCGCGAATTTTCGCCCAGACGCGTCAGGAACATCTTCATCTGCATCGGCGTGGTGTTCTGCGCCTCGTCGAGGATGACGGCGGCATGCGCCAGCGTGCGGCCGCGCATGAAGGCGAGCGGCGCGATCTCGATCACTTCGGCGGCAATGGCGCGCTCGACTTTGTCGGCGGGCATCATGTCGTAGAGCGCGTCATAGAGCGGCCGCAGATAGGGATCGACCTTCTCCTTCATGTCGCCGGGCAGGAAGCCCAGCCGTTCGCCGGCCTCGACCGCAGGCCGAGAGAGAATGATGCGCTCGACCATGCCGCGCTCGAGCAGCATCGCCGCATGGGCCACCGCCAGATAGGTCTTGCCGGTGCCGGCCGGGCCGATGCCGAACACCAGTTCCGACCGTTCCAGCGCCCGCATATAGGCGTCCTGGTTGAGTGAACGGGCATAGATCGTCTTCTTGCGGGTGGCGATCTGGGCGGCGGAAACCTTGCCCTTGCGCTCCAGCGTCGGCAGGGTCAGCTGATCGTCGGCGGCGATCGCCATGCGCACGGCGCCGTCGACGTCGGACTGGCCGATATCGACGCCTTTCTGGAGAATGCCGTAGAGGTTGTCCAGGGCGCGGCGCGCCTGCTCGGCGGCCGACGCCGAACCCTTGATGGTCAGCTGGTTGCCGCGTGAGCGGATGTCGACGCCAAGCTTCTGCTCCAGCCTGGCGAGGTTTTCGTCGAACTGACCATAAAGGGCGCTGGCAAGCTTGTTGTTGTCGAAAGTCAGAACGATGTGCGCCATGTCAGAAGCCCCAGATGCCGGTACCGGGGGCAGGTTCTTCAGCTCTGCTGCGCTCAACCGTCTCTCCTCATCTGCCGAGACCCTCAGGCCAATTCGGCGAACAGGCTGTTGTAGCCCGTCTTCGTGATTCGCACCTGGAT
>NZ_RZRK01000565.1:0-4050 GCF_003997835.1 Mesorhizobium sp. M7A.F.Ca.CA.004.12.1.1 | reverse complement strand
GACGATCTGCGCTTCGCCTCG
Source organism: Mesorhizobium sp. M7A.F.Ca.CA.004.12.1.1 (assembly GCF_003997835.1). Taxonomy (NCBI): domain Bacteria; kingdom Pseudomonadati; phylum Pseudomonadota; class Alphaproteobacteria; order Hyphomicrobiales; family Phyllobacteriaceae; genus Mesorhizobium; species Mesorhizobium sp. M7A.F.Ca.CA.004.12.1.1. Next base: position 4,029 of record NZ_RZRK01000565.1, on the reverse strand, counting down.
TCAGAAGCGGAAGCCTTCTTCAACGACAAGCTGGGCTTGAGCGTCAGCAGCGGTGCGGTGGAAACCCTGTGCTCGCGCACCGAAGGATGGGCCGCCGGCCTGCAACTGGCCTCGCTGTCGCTGAGTGCCGCACATGCACCCGAAACCGTCATCGGCAACTTCACCGGCGCCAACCGAAACGTCGCCGACTTCCTGATGGGCGAAGTGTTCCTGGAACTGCCGCCGGCAATCGCAAAATTCCTGCTCTACAGTTCGATCTTCGAACGCTTCAGTGCCGAGGCCTGCCGAGCGGTGATGCGGGCGGCCGATGCCGAGGCGGCGATTACCGAGATCGAGACGCGCAACCTGTTCCTGGTGCCGCTCGACGAAGAACGGCGCTGGTTCCGCTACCATCATCTGTTCCGCGATTTCCTCAGCCGAGAAATGGAGCGGCGCGAACCGGAGATGATCGCGCCGCTGCATCTGGCGGCCGCCGAATGGTTCGGCGAGCGCAAGATGCTGACAGAGGCGATCGGGCACGCGTTGGCCGCCGGCGACCAGGCCCGCGCGGCGGTGTTCGTCGAGAACAATGCGCTCGACCTCATCGCCCAGTGCCAGCTCCTCTATGTGCGTCAGTTGCTTGCGCTGCTGCCGAGGACGCTGATTGACCAGCGCATCCGGCTGCAACTCGTCGTGCTGTGGCTGGCGGTGCACAGCAGCCAACCCGAGATTGCGCAGCAGACGCTTAGCAACGCGCGCAAGCTGGTCGAGGCCGGACCGGCCGACGGCAGTGACCCGGGCACCATGACCGGCACGACGATAAAGGCCGAGCTCGTGGTCCTCGCCGCTGCCGTGCACAGCACGCGCTGGAGCAGTTCGATCAGGCGCGCGACACAGCCCTTGCGGCCCTGCGCGTCATCGCGCCCGATGCCTGGTTCATGGAGGGCGCGACCGCCAACGTCATAGGCTACAACCTCTATGCGCTGGGCGACCTCGAAGGTGCCCGCGCCGCCATCGACGCGGCACGACGGGCGCACGAGCGAAGCGGCAGCCTGCTCGGCGTCACCATCGCCAATTGCTACATGGCCGTGATCGAGCGTTCGGCGGGCCGCCTGCCCGCCGCAGAGCGGCTGCTGCGCAACGCCATCATCGAAGCCAGGGCGCGGATCGGTGCAAACTCCTATGCCGAAGCCCTAGCCGGAACGCTGCTTGCCGAACTCGCCTACGAGACCAATGCGTCGGGCGAGGCGTTGACGCTGGTCGAGAATCTCGGACCGCAGATCGAAGGCGCGGCGGTCATCGTCTATCCCCTGGCCAGCGTGCCGACCTATGCCCGCGTGCTGCAGCTGACGGGCCGCACCGAAGCGGCATTGGATATGCTGGAGCGCGTCTATCAACGCGTGCGCGGCACGGTGTATCGCCGCCTGGCATCGATGATCGTGCATGACCGCATACGCGTGCTGCTCGACCAGAGCCGCAATGCTGAGGCGCGCGCGCTGCTGACCGAGCATCGCGGCGAAGGGACCGAGGCTTCGATGGCCATCACCACAGCCAACGAGTTCGAGTTCTTCGCCGAAGGCCGCCTGCTGACGGCCGAGAAATCCTATGCCGCGGCCGCCCGAATTTTCGACGAATTGTTGGTGCGAACGAAAAGCAGCGGGCGCATGCGCCGCCATATCCTCGCGCTGATCCTGCGCGCCAAGGCAGTCAGCGCCACCCATGACCAACGCGTGGCGGACCGTTATCTTCTCGAAGCACTTCGTCTTGCTCAGCCGTCAGGCTTCATCCGTTCCTTCGTCGACGAGGGAAGGCCTGTTATCGACGGGTTGATGCGGCTGCGTGCGGCCCAGGCAAAGACCGATCCAGCACTGTCAGCCTATGCCACGCGCATCATCGACGCCGCGCAGACAATGCCTGCCGCGACTCGCAAGCTGGCCGCACCAGCCGCTGAGAAGGAACAGCTCACCCAGCGCGAGGCCGAACTGCTGCGCTATCTCACTGAGGGCATGTCCAATCGCGATATCGCCTTGGCGCTGTCGGTGAGCGAAACCACGGTGAAATGGCACCTGAAGAACATTTTCGGCAAGCTTGCGGTATCCAACCGGGTGCAGGCGGTGCGCGCCGCGCAAGGGTCAGCAGGCGCCCATCCCCCTCCGAAGGGAGGGGTATAGAATAACGGGCACAACCCCTCTTTCGGGTCGGGCCACATGATCGTCAGCCTGCTAGCGTCACCTGGTTTTCGGAGGACGCTGCGGATGGCGACAGGCTACGTTTTTCACGAACAGCTGATGTGGCACGACACCGGCCCCAGCGCCGACATGATGCCGCCCGGCCGTTTCGTGGAACCCGGCCGCCATCTGGAATCGCCCGGCTCGAAGCGCCGGCTGAACAACCTCATCCAGGTCAGTGGCCTGTCGCGTCATCTGGTGCCGATCATCCCAGAGCCAGTCTCGATCGAGGACCTGCTGCGCGTGCACACGCAACGCCATGTCGACGATATCCGCATGCTGAGCGAACGTGGCTCCGGTTTCGCCGGACCACAGGCGCCGATCGGTCTCAACAGCTTCGACATCGCGCTGCTGTCTGCCGGCACCACCTATGCCGCCATGCGCGCGGTGCTGACCGGCCGCGTCGACAATGCCTATGCGTTGGCGCGGCCGCCGGGGCATCATGCCGAACCCGACCAGGCGATGGGCAACTGCCTGTTCTCCAACATCGGCGTTGCTGTCCGCCGGCTGCAGCATGAAGGTTTGCTCGGGCGCGCGGCGATAGTCGACTGGGATGTGCACCACGGCAACGGCACCGAGACGGTGTTCTATTCCGACCCGTCGGTGCTGACCATTTCCGTGCATCAGGACAATCTCTACCCGACCGGGCGCGGTGCGCTGGCCGACAACGGGAAAGATGCCGGCAAAGGCTACAACATGAACATACCTCTGCCGGGGGGCAGCGGCACCGGCGCCTATGAAGCGGCTTTCGACCGCGTCATCGCACCTGCGCTGCGCGCCTACAGACCGGACCTCGTCATCGTCGCTTCCGGCTTCGATGCGTCAGGCTTTGATCCGCTCGGCCGCATGATGCTCAACAGCGAATGCTTCAGGCGGCTCGCCGCGCGCATGGTGGCGCTGGCCGCCGAGACCTCGCAAGGGCGTCTGATCATGACCCATGAGGGCGGCTACTCCGAAGGTTATGTGCCGTTCTGCGGCCATGCCGTCATCGAGACGCTGGCCAATCACCGTACCGAAGTGGTCGATCCGCTGTCGGACCATATCGACGAGTGGGCTGGGCAGGATCTGCAGCCACACCAGGCTGCTGCGATCGATGCCGCAGAGGGGCTGCTCGCCGGCCTGCGCCAACGTCTCGCAAGCGCGGCCTGACGCGATGGATTTTCTCATCACCACGCTGCTCAACGCGCTGACGCTGATCAGCATCCTGATGCTGGTCGGGCTCGGGCTGGCGATCAGCTTCGGGCTGATGAACGTGACCAATTTGGCGCATGGCGAGTTCGTCACCGTCGGTGCTTTCGCGGTCTATTTCGTCCAGAGCATGGGCGGCTCGTTCTGGCTGGGCCTGGCCGCCGCGCCCATCGCCGGCGCGGTGGTCGGCTGTATCCTCGAATTCGCCATCATCCGCCATCTCTATTCCAGGCCTGTCTCGACCGTGCTCGCCACCTGGGGCGTCAGCCTGATCCTGCAGCAAGGGCTGGAACTGACCTTCGGCCTCGGCGCCAAGCCGGTGACGCCGCCGATCGAGGGCACGCTCGATCTCGTCTTCACCGTCTATCCGGCCTACCGGCTGATCCTGATCGGCATCGCCATGCTGACCTTGCTCGGCGTCATCCTGCTGATCAGCCGGACGCCCTTCGGCCTCGATATCCGAACCGTCATCCAGAACCGCGAGATGGCCGAGGGCGTCGGCATCAACACGCGGCGTACCTACGCCATTGCCTTCACCTTCGGCGCGGCCATCGCCGGGCTTGCCGGCGGACTGGTCGCGCCACTGGCGATCGTGCTGCCGCAGATGGGGGTGAACTATCTCGCCAACGCCTTC
>NZ_RZRK01000564.1:0-4066 GCF_003997835.1 Mesorhizobium sp. M7A.F.Ca.CA.004.12.1.1 | reverse complement strand
TGCGGTCGAAATTGTAGAGGCCGCGGTTCACTGGGAGATCGCGGCCCCAATAGTCGGCCACGCGGTCATATTCGACAGTCTGTCCGGCCGCCACGCGTCCAATCTTGTAGGGACCCGAGCCAAGCGGCGGTGTCATGGTCGAGGCATCGAAATCATTGGCCGTATAAAAGGCCTTGGAGACGATCGGCATCCCCACGATCGCCAGGATGTTTTGCGCTGACTGTTCGCCGTTGAAAGTGAGGTTGACGGTGGCGGGATCGACCGCAACCGCGTCGGTCATGTACCGCAACGCCTGGGAAAGGTTCGGATGGCCCTTGTCCTTATAAAGCTTCAGCGCGAAGACAACGTCGTCCGCGGTCAGCGGCGAGCCGTCATGGAAACGCGCTTGCGGTCGCAGGGCGAAGCGGAAACCGTTGCGGTCTGGCGACAGGGTAACGGTTTCGGCGAGCAGGCCGTAGGCCGCATCCGGCTCATCGAGCGCGCTTGTCATCAGGGAATCGAAACAGAGTTCGGCGCGCGGCGGAGCCTCTCCCTTCAACACCAGGAAATTCAGGGTGTTGAAGGTCAGGAAGCTCTGATTGAGGGTCGAGTTCGGCGGCGCGAAATTCATCTGGCCGCCTTTTGGGGCGTCCGGATTGACGTAGTCGAAATGCGCGAAATCGGGGTTGTATTTGAGGTCGCCGAAGGCCGACAGGCCATGCAGCTTGGTGCCGGTCGCAATTTCGGCGAAGGCCCGGCCGGGCAACAAGGCGGCGGCTGCCGCGGCACTGCCCAGGGCCAGGAAGTCGCGGCGGGCAAGGGCCGCCATCAATTGCCACCCTTGTATTTGGCCGCCAGCGCCTTCTCCTTGTCCGGGTCGATCCACCAGGAATCGATGTCGGCTCCGGCATAGGCAGGCTGCTTGTCGGGGAATTTGAACTTGTCCCAATAGGCCAGCCACACCGCCGACCGGTAATATTGGGGAACCACGTAGAAGTTCCACAGCAGGATGCGGTCGAGCGCATGGGTGGCGGCGACGAGATCGTCGCGATCGGTCGCGAAGATAATGCGATCGACCAGCGCGTCGACGGTCGGGTCCTTGATGCCCATCAGATTGCGCGAACCGGGCGAGTCGGCAGCTTTCGAGCTCCAGAAGTCGCGCTGCTCGTTGCCCGGCGATTCCGACTGCTGCAGCATCCCGGTAACGACATCGAAATCGAAATTGTTGACGCGGTTGATGTACTGCGTCTGGTCGATGATGCGCAAAGTGGCGTCGACGCCGATCTTGCGCAGATTGGCGATGTAGGGGCTGGCGATGACCTGGTCGGTGTCGTTCCAACCGAGGATTTCAAACTTGAACGGCGCGCCGGTCTTGGCATTGACCATCTTGCCGCCCTTGATCACCCAGCCCGCCTTGGCGAAGAGATCGACCGCCTGTTTCAGGTACTTCCGTTCCGCCTGCGGTGAATCATAAACCGGCAGCTTGAATTCCTGGGTGAAAAGTTCGGGCGGCAGCTTGTCTCGGTATTTTTCCAGGATTTCCAGTTCCTTGCCCTGCGGCAACCCGTTCGAGGCCAGTTCGGTGCCTTGGAAATAGCTCGACGTGCGGGTGTTGAAGCCGAAGAACAGTGTGCGGTTCATGCTCTCGAAATCGAACGGAATGGTCAGCGCTTCACGCACCAGCCGGTCCTGGAACAGCGGCCGCCGCTGGTTGAGGACGAAGCCCTGCATCGGTTCCGGCGCCTGGGTCTGGAAATCCTTCTTGATGACATCGCCGGCTTGGAATGCCGGGAAATTGTAAGCCGTCGCCCATTTGCGCGAACTGTATTCGCGGTTGATGTCTTCCAGCCCACCCTTGGTGAAGGCGAGCCAGGCAGCGTTGTCGTCCAGAATATAGGTGTAGCGTCGGGTGTCGAAATTCTCACGGCCGATCTTCACCGGCAGCTTGGCCGCCCAATAGTCCGGCACACGCTGCCAGATGATTTCCGAACCCGGCTTGAAGCTGGTGATCTTGTAGGCGGCCGAACCGAGCGGAATTTCCAGCGTCGGCTTGGTTACGTCCCGCTTCTTGCCGTTGGCATCGGTGCCTTCCCACCAATGTTTCGGCAGCACGGCAAGGTCGCCGATGATCTTGGGCAGTTCGCGATTGCCCTTCTGGTTGAAATGGAACTCCACCTCGCGATCCGAAATCGCCACCGCATCGGTGACATTCTCAAAATAGCGGCTGTATTGCGGGCTGTTGGCCTTCAGCACATGAAACGACCAGATCACGTCATCGACGGTGATCGGCTGGCCGTCATGCCATTTGGCGCGCGGATCGAGCCGGTAGGTCGCGGAGGAATAATCATCAGGATATTTGTAGGCATCGGCGATCAGTGGATGGCTGGTGCTGCCTTCATCGGTCGCCTGCTCCATCAGCGTGTCGTAGAGCAGGCCGCCGCCAAACCCGACGAGGCCGGCGGCCGGTGATCCCTGGACCACGTAGGGATTGAAGCTGTCGAATGTACCTGGCACCACCGAATTCAGCGTGCCGCCCTTGAGCGCGTTCGGGTTGACGTAGTCGTAGTGCTGGAAATTGGCGCCGTATTTGGACTCGCCGATCAGCGATGAGGTGGTGCGCCATTCGTCGGCGCGGGCAGCCTGCAAGCCCGCCGCCAGAAGGGCTGCCGCCAGCAACGACTTGAGAAGCGTTCGGCCAACCGTCATGCACTATCCTCTTCGCAATGCCCGTTCATGGCAATCTAGATGATTTGGCGCTCGTGAAAACCGCCATGCGCGGCTTTGTCGCCGCCTATGCGGTTTTCCCAACAAAAAAGCCGGGCTGAACCCGGCTTTTTCAAGGTCGTCGAGATGATATCTGGCTATTGGGCAGGCGCCGGTGCGGCCGGAGCCGGGGCGGCGGGAGCGGCCGGCGCGGCACCCTCAGCCGGCTTTGCCGGAGCGGCTGCATCGGCGGGCGCGCCTGCATCTGCGGCAGCCCCCGGCGCCGGCAGCGGCTTGGGATTATCGGACAGCGTGCGCAGATAGGCGATGACGTTGGCGCGATCCTCGTCCTTGGGCAGGCCGGCGAAGCCCATCGCGGTGCCCTTCACAAGTTTCTTCGGCGAGGTGATGAAGTGGTTGAGGTTGTCGTACGTCCACTTCTCGGCGCCGCCCTTGGAGAATTCCTTCATGCCGGCCGAATAGGCAAAACCTTCATGCTCGGCGACAGGGCGGTCGATGAGGTCCCACAGGTCCGGGCCGACCTTGTTGGGGCCGCCCTTTTCGCCGGAATGGCAGGCTTGGCACTTCTTGAAGACGGCAGCACCTTGCTCGACATTGGCGGTCGCCAACAGTTCGGCGATCGGCTTGGCTGCGGCGGCAGGCGCGGCCGGACCGCCTTCGGCGGGCTCGGCGGCCTCGATGGCGAAACCGGGCTTTTCCGGCGCCGGCGAGGCAAACAGCGCATCGGACACAATGCCGACCGAGAAGACGACGAAAACGGTTCCGAGCAATCCGGCGAGCAGTTTGTTGACTTCGTTGGAATCCATACGCCCCTTGCTCCCTTTTCCGGCGGACAGAACCGTCCACTCCGTCCGTCGGTATCGTGACCCGTCCTGCGAGGGCGGTCAAATCGGGCGGAAACTAGGTCTTTTGCTGCGGCGTTGCAACACCTATAAGGGCGCTTCCAGTGAGACCTTTTGCCACTTTCCCTGTCCTCTTTCGAGACGCCTTGCACCCGAAATGTCCACGCTGATCCTGATCCCGGCCCGCATGGCTTCGACCCGCCTGCCGGGCAAGCCGCTGGCCGACATCGCAGGCGCCCCGATGATCGTCCATGTCGCGCGCCGTGCCGCCGAAGCCGGCCTTGGCCGAGTGGTGGTGGCGACCGATACGCAAAGCGTGGCGCAAGCGGTGCGCGCGCACGGTTTCGAGGCCGTGATGACGCGCATGGATCACGAATCCGGCTCCGACCGCATCCACGAGGCGCTGATCGCGCTCGACCCCGGGCGCAAGGTCGAAACCGTCGTCAATGTACAAGGCGACCTGCCGACGATCGATCCCCAGATCATCGCCGCGTCGCTCAGGCCTTTCGAGGACAGTGCGG
>NZ_RZRK01000563.1:0-4073 GCF_003997835.1 Mesorhizobium sp. M7A.F.Ca.CA.004.12.1.1 | reverse complement strand
GTGAGGAATCGAAGGTCGCGATCACCTTCTACTCCTCGGTTTTCTTTCTCCTCGTCAACACGATCAGCGGCGTCAAGTCGGTGGATCCGCTGCTGATCAAGGCGGCGCGCTCGATGGGTACGTCCGACTTCGATCTGTTCCGCAAAGTCATCCTGCCGGCCAGCATTCCCTCGATCGTCGCCGGCGCCCGGCTGGCGGTGAAATCCTCGCTGTTCGCGGTCATCGGCGCCGAGATGCTGGCGGCCAAATCCGGCCTCGGTTTCCTCATCCAGAACTCGCAGCTGATGATGGAAACGGCCGACATGTACGCCGGCATCCTGACGCTGACCGTCATCGGCCTGACCGTCAACTACCTGCTCGTCTGGTTCGAGCGCTGGGCAACAGCCTGGAAAGGCCAGTCCGAGACCTCGCTCATTTAAGCGGTCCATTCATTCCAACCAGGAAGGATTTTTCCCATGCCCAACATTCCATTCGACGCACTTCGCCGGCTGCTGCTGAAGGGCGCTATTGGCGTCGTCATCGGCCTTGGTGGCATGCCTGCCTTCGCGCAGGACAAGCCTGAAATTATCCGCATCGGCAGTACCGCGCCGGGGCATCTCAAATTCATCCTCGCCCAGAAGGACGGCTGGTGGGAGAAGGAGTTCGCCAAGGACGGCATCAAGGTCGAACTGGTGACTTTCAATGGCGGTTCGGAGGCGACGACCGCGCTGGCCACCGGTGCGATCGAATTCACCTATACCGGCAACAATCCGGCGCTGCGGGTTGCTGCGTCCGGCGCCGACGTCAAGCTGATCGGCCTGTCGAGCTATGTGAAGGCCGGCGGTTCCTACATCGTCGTCAAGACCGGCTCGCCGCTGAAGACGCTGCAGGATCTCAGGGGCAAGAAGGTCGCCTATCTCACCGGCACGGTGCGGCATTCGAACTTCAGCAAGGCGCTGAACAGCGTCGGCCTGACCACCAATGACGTCGAAGGTCTGAACCTGCCGTTCGAGGCATCCGGCCCGGCGTTGCTGCGCGGCGATATCGACGCCATTGTCGAGACCGATTCGACGGCGGCCAAGCTGGTCGACACCGGCGAGGCGCGCGTCCTGTTCGACACCAGCACTCATCCGGAATGGAACGTGCCCAACGTCATCTCGGTCAACGGCGCCTTCGCGGCGAAATATCCCGATCTGGTCAAGCGGCTGCTGAAGGTCGATATCGAGATTTCGCGTTGGGCCGATGCCCATCCGGACCAGACGATCAAGACCTTTGTCGAGGCCACCAAGTCGTCGGAAAAATCCGTCCGCAAGACCTATGCCGACGGGGTGTTCCATCAGGATCCGAAACTCACGGACGGCGCGATCGCCGCCTTGCAAGGCGAGGAGAAATTCATGGCCAGCGCCGGGCTGCTGAAGGGCTCGATCGACTATGGCAAATGGGTCGACAAGAGCTTTGTCGATGGCGCCGCGGCTGAAGTCGCTGCCGTCCAATAGACTAGAAGCATCGAGCGGGCGGGCGCTTTGCGGCGCCGCCTCGTACAGGTCAAATCTCCGGGATGTTCTCCTTGAAGATCACCTGCAGCCTTGGTTGGTGCAGTTCATAGGGCAGTCCCCGGACCGCATGGATCAGGGTGTTGAGCGCTTCGCGGGCCTCGACGCGCGGGTTCTGGTCGATGACAGCGTCGAGCGTGCCGTCGAGCAGAAGGTCCTTGGTCCCGTCCGTCACTTCGTGGCCGAGGAAGACCATGGACTGGGCGCGGTCGCGCTCCTTGAGCGCGCGGGCGATGCCGGTGTTGCCGGCGCCGACATTGTAGATCGCGGCAAGGTCGGGGTGCCGCTCCAGCAGGGCCGATGCCTCCGAATAGGCCTTCTCGCGATCGTCGAGCATTTCGCGCATTTCGACGATCTGCAGATTGGGTGATTCCTCGGTCAGCACGTGGCGGAACCCCATCTCGCGTTCTTCGTGGCCGCGATAGGACAGCGAACCTGCGAACAGCGCCACCTTGCCCGGACGCCCCGATCCCATGAAGCGGTTGAGCAGATAGCCGGCCAGCCGCCCGGCGGCGCGGTTGTCGATGCCGATATACGCGACCCTGGGCACATGCAGGATGTCGGAAGCGATGGTCACCACCTTGATGTCGTTGGCCGACAGGGAGCGGATCGCTTCGCGCACCGTCGGATGGTCGAGTGCGATGACGCCGACGCCTTGCGTCTGTCCGCGCAGATCCTGCAGCAGGCGAGCGAGCCGGTCAGGATTGAAGCCCTCTATGGTGGCGATACGAACATCGAGGTCGGGCCGCGCCAGAGCCTGTGCCTCGATGTGGCGGTGCAGCATCTTGATGAAGGAATTGGTGCCGGCCGGCAGGGCGAAGTCGAGCCGGATGACCTCGCCGGGCGAGGGCCGTGGCGGCGTGCCGTTCGGGCCTTCGGCGATGTAGCCGAGGCGCTGCGCCATTTCGAGCACGATTTCCCGCGTGCGCGCCCGTACGCCGGGCCGGTTGTTGAGCACGCGGTCGACGGTGGCGGCCGAGACGCCGGCCTCCCGGGCTATGTCAGTCAGGGTGGAACGCACCGTCTTTCATCTCCTGCATGCGTCGGATCGGCTGGTGACGGCTTCCGCGTCATCGGCGATTCTGATGGGAAATGATGTATCCGCCCTTGGCCGATGTGCAAGCCGCCGGGCTAAATCAAATGGTCCGGCAGGGCTGCGCAGGGCCGGGAAGGGTCGGGTGCCCTCAAATTGAGGCATCCGGCTTGACGGATGGATCCCGTTTTTGTGCATTTTCCTTGCCCTATTGCGATGTTATGATGTGTTTTGATTATTTATGATGTTGACAGCCTTGCCATGCTGTCGTCAATATCCCTCATAAGGGTCGTGGAGGAAACGTGGCCCTGAGGGAGGAGTTTCAATGTCTGACTTGATCCGCATCTCGCGGCGCCGGCTGCTGGCATCTGGAGGAAAGGCGGCCGTCATGATGGCCGCTGCTGGTATCGCACCCCAATTCATTCGTCCCGGCCGTGCCTATGCGGCCGACGCGCTGGCGCCAGGCATGATCGGCGGCCCGACGGGCTTCGAAGGGGCCGAGCGCTACCAGTATGGCGCCGATACGCCGGAAGGCCGCGCCATCGAGGCGGCGAAGGCGCTGAAGGGCGCCGGCAAGGCGCCGACCAAGATCGTGCTCGGCCTGTCCGACGGCTCGATCGGCCAGCTCACGCAGCCGTTCCCGGCCGGTGCGCCGTCGATCAAGGAGCTGTGGGAAAAGGAAACCGGCATCGCGATCGAAATCGTCGGTCTGCCGAACGGCCAGGAATTCACCAAGACGATGCAGGACATCTCCACCAAGGGTGGGGCCTACGACATCTACTCGACCGAATGGAACCGCCTCGGCGACCTCGCCGAAACCGGCGGCATCGCCAAGCTCGACGACTTTGTCGCGCAGCATAAGCCTGAATGGGACGATCCCGTCAGCGGCTATGTCAACGGCGCCAAGGGCGTGTCGCTGCTCAACAAATACCGCGGCTCGAACTATGGCGTGTCGCTGGACGGCGACTTCCAGACTTGGGTCTACCGCACCGACCTGTTCGGCGACGAAGCCGAGAAGAAGGCCTTCAAGGACAAATACGGCTACGATCTGGCGCCGCCGAAGACCTGGAAGCAGCATGGCGACATCGCCGCCTTCTTCCAGCGACCGGACAAGGGCCTGTTCGGCTCGACCGACCTGCGCAACCAGGGCTGGGGCTACACGAACTGGTACCAGCGCTATGTCTCGATGGCTTCGCCCAACCAGTTCCTGTTTGGCGATGACGGCAAGCCGATGATCAATTCCGAGCAAGGCATCGCCGCCACCAACGAATATGTTGCTTCGCTCGCGCATCATTCGCCGGATGCGATCTCCTGGGGTTGGCCGGAGCAATACGGCAACTTCGCCAAGGGTGGTGCGGCGATGACCTGCGCCTTCTCCAACCTGCCGAAATTCCTCGACAATGCCGGCAACAAGGATTCAGCCGTCACCGGCAAGATCGGCTCGATGCTGCCGCCCGGCCGCGAGATCGGCGGCAAGCTGATCAGCCGTTCCGTGCTGTGGTTTTCGC
>NZ_RZRK01000562.1:0-4082 GCF_003997835.1 Mesorhizobium sp. M7A.F.Ca.CA.004.12.1.1 | reverse complement strand
GCCTGATGCTGCTCATCGTTTTCGGCCTGTGGCTGAACTGGTTCCCGATCTCCGGTGTTGCGCCCGATGGCGCGGGCTTCTGGACGCATGGCTATTATCTGATCCTGCCGGCGCTGCCGCTGGTGCTGAACCTTGCCGGCTACATCGCCCGGATGACGCGGGCAGGGGTGATCGAGGCAATGGCCGCCGATTATACGCGCACCGCCGTCCTGAAAGGGCTCGAGCGGCGCGAGATCATCTTTCGGCACGTGCTGCGCAACGCGCTGACGCCGACCATCGCGGTGCTGGCGACGCAGACCGGCTACATGCTTGGCGGGCTGGTGGTGATCGAGGCGCTGTTCGGCATCCAGGGGCTTGGCAATCTGGTTCTGAATGCGGCCAAGGCACGCGATTTCCCGATGCTCGAGGCCGGCGTGCTGGTGATGGCGGCAATCTTCGTGCTGTCGGCGGCGGCCGGCGACCTCGTACTGGCGCTGCTCGATCCGCGGCAACGCCGCCGGACCTCGCCATGACAGATCTGGCGGAGTTTCCCGCACCACCGCGCTCCGTGGCCGGCTTTCCGGCAGTGCGCCGGATCCGCAGTGCTTTCGCCGGATTGCCGCCGTCGGTCGTGGTCGGATCGCTGCTGCTTCTGTTCTGGGTCGTGTGCGCCATAGCAGGCAACCTCTTCGTTCCCTACGATCCCTATGCCGAGGATTTCCTGGCGATGCTGACGCCGCCCGACGCGCTGCACTGGTTCGGGACCGATCAGCTCGGCCGCGACGTGCTGTCCCGCATAGTCGTCGGATCGCGCGACATCCTGCTGGTTGCGCCGCTGGCGACGCTGGCCGGTGTCGCCGCCGGCAGCATCATCGGGTTGGTGCTCGGCTATTTCGACGGCCTGGTCGATGCCATCGGCGCGCGGCTGCTCGATACGCTGATGGCGTTTCCGTTCATCGTTCTCGTCACCATGACGCTGGTGGCCATCGGCCCGTCCAATGTAACGGTCATCCTGGTGATCGGCATCGCCTACGCGCCGCTGGTGGCGCGCACCGTCCGCGCCGCCGTGCGCGAGCAGAAGGAGCGCGACTATGTCAGCGCTGCGCGGCTTGGCGGCGAGGGCCCGCTCGCCATCATGTTTCTGGAGATACTGCCCAACATCAGGGAAACGATCTTGATCGAGCTGGTCACAAGGCTGGGCTACGCGTTCTTTTCGATCGCGACGCTGAGCTTTCTCGGCCTCGGCATCCAGCCGCCATCGGCCGACTGGGGACTGGCTGTCGCCGACGGCTATGGCTTCCTGACCGGCGGCAAATGGTGGGTCGTCGTCTTCAATTCCGCGGCAATCGTCTCACTGGTCATGGCGACCAACCTGATCGCGCAAGGCATCGGCGCGTTTGAAAATAGCGATGCATGAGCCTGGATTGGGCGCGTCGAAAAATCTCTTTTGCATTGAAGCCTGACGCGCATCCTTATATCGCATGGCTATGAAGAAAATCGGTTTCCTGTCGTTCGGGCACTGGACGCCCTCGTCGCAATCGCAAGTGCGCTCGGCATCGGACGCGCTTTTGCAATCCATCGAGCTGGCGATCGCCGCCGAGCAACTGGGGGCGGATGGGGCCTATTTCCGCGTGCATCATTTCGCCCGCCAGCTCGCTTCGCCGTTCCCGCTGCTGGCGGCAGTCGGAGCCAAGACCAGCCGCATCGAGATCGGCACCGCCGTCATCGACATGCGCTACGAGAACCCGCTCTACATGGCCGAGGACGCCGGTGCTGCCGACATCATCGCCGGCGGCCGCCTGCAGCTCGGCATCAGCCGCGGCTCGCCCGAGCAGGTGATCGATGGCTGGCGCCATTTCGGCTATGCGCCGCCGGAAGGCCAGAGCGACGCCGACATGGCGCGGCATCATGCCGAGGTCTTCCTCGAGACGCTGCGGGGCGAGGGGTTCGCCCAGCCCAATCCACGTCCAATGTTCCCCAATCCGCCCGGCCTCTTGCGCCTCGAGCCGCATTCGGAGGGTTTACGCGAGCGGATCTGGTGGGGTGCTGCCACCAACGCCACGTCGGAATGGGCGGCCAAGCTCGGCATGAACCTGCAGAGCTCGACGCTCAAATTCGACGAGAGCGGCAAGCCGTTCCACATCCAGCAGGCCGAGCAGATCCGCATCTACCGCGAAGCCTGGAAAGCGGCCGGTCACAAGCGCGAGCCGCGCGTCTCGGTCAGCCGCAGCATCTTCGCGCTGGTCGACGATCGCGACCGTGCCTATTTCGGCCGCGGCAATGAGGGCCGCGACCAGATCGGCTTCATCGAGGAGAACACCAAGGCGATCTTCGGGCGCAGCTATGCGGCCGAGCCGGATGTGCTGATCAAGGAATTGGCGCAGGACGAGGCAATCGCCGAGGCCGACACGCTGCTGCTCACCGTTCCGAACCAGCTCGGCGTCGACTACAATGCGCATGTCATCGAGGCGATCCTGACCCATGTCGCGCCGGCGCTGGGCTGGCGCTGACGCCAGATAGATCGAAGCGGAGTGCTCCAAGGGAGGGACACCATGCCAAAGAAGGCCTTGATCGCTTGGGGCGGCTGGGAGGGCCACACGCCGGAGCAGAGCGCGAAGGTCGTTCGCACCTTGCTTGAGCGAAACGGCTTCGACGTCACGCTGGGTGAGGGCACGGCGATGTTCGCTGATCCGGAGCTTGCTTCCTTCGATCTCATCGTGCCCGTCATCACGATGTCGACGATCGAAAAGGCCGAGCTGCAGAACCTGATGCATGCGGTTCGCGGGGGGAGCGGACTCGGCGGCTTCCACGGCACGATGGGCGACAGTTTCCGCAATGAGCCCGACTATCAGTTCATGACCGGCGGCCAATGGGTGGCGCATCCCGGCAACATCATCGACTATACTGTCGCGATCACCAGGCCGGACGAGCCGATCACATCGGGCATCAGCGATTTCGCCTACCGGTCGGAGCAGTATTACATGCATGTCGACCCGAGCAACGAAGTGCTGGCGACCACCACCTTCACCGACGCGCATTTTCCTGGGATAGGCGGCGTCGTCATGCCGGTCGTCTGGAAACGGCGCTATGGGGCGGGGAAGGTTTTCTACAGTTCCCTTGGTCACACTGCGGATGAGTTCGCGGTGCCGGAAATGGCGCTGATGGTGGAGCGGGGTTTGCTTTGGGCGGCTCGGGGGTAGCAGCAGGCGAAGTTCGTGAAAATCTGGTGGAATTCACAGGACATCTACGGAGATATCCAGTGAACGATTTCAGTTGGTCCGCTTCCGAAAAGAAGCTCGCCCGCCACGCCTTCGATAAGGCTCTTGAGGCGGCCCTCGCAAAGACGATGGCCGAATTCAAGAGCAAGGCCAGTGCGGTGACGGTTCCCTCCCAGATGTGGGAGCTGGAAGCCTATTTGCGTGAACAGCGGCGGGATATCGATCGGACGTTCGACTACCGCTATTCGCAGCTCCTTTATGTCTTCGCTCATCTCATCCGAGCAGGCTACCTCGATGAAAAGCTGCTTGCCGGTCTGGCGCAAGACAAATTGGACGCCATTCGGCGGGACCTTGCCTTTGCGGCGGGACGCCCGGCCAGCGGATGACGACGGGAGGGAGTGCGGCCGTCCCAATCCCTGCCATGCTGGAAAAGCGGCCGTTGTCGTACTACCATCCCGTCACATGGCGAGGGGGATGAGATGGACCATCAGCGTACTGTTTTTCTGATCGGCGCAGGTTCCGTTGGTGACGACGAGCAAGCTGTGTTCACGCTGCACGTGAACGGCGCTGCCTGCAATTTGAAATGCAGTTATCGGGACAAGGTGATCGAGGCAGAAGAGGAAGACTTTTTCGAGGCTCTGTTCCAAATCCGTCAGGCACTCGAAGTCGATGGCCTGCTACCCTTCTGTTACGGAGCAAGCGCCAATGTTTATCCGGAAAATACCGTGATGGAGAAAAGTCGCGGATTGATAGCCTGCAAGGTGAAGACGGGGCGATTTCCGCAAGAGAGCGATCTGGTCGACATATTTGATGATGGCGTCGACGTGGTTCCGGTTTTCGTCCATATGCAGCAGGAATTTTGGGAAGAATGGCTGACTTCGCTGC
>NZ_RZRK01000561.1:0-4082 GCF_003997835.1 Mesorhizobium sp. M7A.F.Ca.CA.004.12.1.1 | reverse complement strand
GCGCTTGGTCTCGGTCGACGGCAAGCCCGTCGACGAGACCAAGCGCAAGATGGCGCCGGGCGAGAGCGTGTCGGTTACCATGCCGGAGCCGGAGCCGGCGGAGCCGCAGGGCGAGAACATCGCACTCGATGTACTCTATGAGGACGACGAACTGATCGTCATCAACAAGCCGGCCGGGCTTGTCGTGCACCCCGGAGCGGGCAACTGGACCGGCACACTGGTCAATGCGCTGATCCATCATTGCGGCGACAGCCTTTCAGGAATCGGGGGTGTGCGCCGGCCGGGCATCGTCCACCGCCTCGACAAGGAGACCAGCGGCGTCATGGTCGTCGCCAAGACCGACCGCGCCCACAAGTCACTGTCCGAGGCTTTCGCCGATCACGGCCTGACCGGCGACTTGGAGCGTGCCTATCTGGCGCTGGTCTGGGGCATACCGCAGAGGCCGACCGGAAGGGTCGACGCGCCGCTCGGCCGCGCCGCCGACCGCGTGCGCCGTGCCGTGGTGCCGGAAGGACGCGACGACGCCCGCCATGCGGTCACCCACTTCACCGTGCAGGAGCGCTTCGGCGAGAGCCAACAGGAGTTCGCCACGGCCAGCCTGGTCGAATGCCGGCTGGAGACCGGCCGCACCCACCAGATCCGTGTCCACATGGCGCATATCGGCCATCCGGTGATCGGCGACCCCGATTACGGCCAAGCCTTCCGCACCAAGGCCAACCGGCTGCCCGAACCGCTGAAAAGCCAGGTCAAGGCATTTCCCCGGCAGGCTTTGCATGCCTGGCTCCTTGCATTTCGCCATCCCACTACCCATCTAACGATGAGGTTCGAGGCGCCGTTACCGAGGGACATGGAGGAACTCGTCGGCGGCTTCCGCAAGCTCTGAACCCGTCACCGACAAGCCATCAAAAAACCTGACTGACATTGTTCACTTCACCGTGACACACTGTTTCGTGTTGAACAAATGCCTGTCTTTTCTGGTTTTGTTCCTGTATAAGATCTGATGTCGCGGGCGAGCCTTTTGGTGCTCGCGTCACATGCCCGCCGCGTTTCGGGGGCATCACTCCAATAGAGAGGGGGCGCTATCATGGCCCAGTCACTACCCAGTATCGTTTCCGGCGAAGGCGGCCTCAGCCGCTACCTGGAAGAAATCCGCCGCTTTCCCATGCTGCAGCCGCAGGAAGAGTACATGCTCGCCAAGCGTTACGCCGAGCATGAAGACACCTCCGCTGCGCACAAGCTCGTCACCAGCCACCTCAGGCTCGTCGCCAAGATCGCCATGGGCTATCGCGGCTATGGCCTGCCGATCGGCGAAGTGATCTCGGAAGGCAATGTCGGCCTGATGCAGGCCGTCAAGAAATTCGAACCCGAGCGCGGCTTCCGCCTCGCGACCTACGCCATGTGGTGGATCAAGGCCTCGATCCAGGAGTACATCCTGCGCTCGTGGAGCCTGGTCAAGATGGGCACGACCGCCAACCAGAAGCGCCTGTTCTTCAACCTGCGCAAGGTGAAGGGCAAGATCCAGGCGCTCGACGACGGCGACTTGAAGCCCGACCAGATCACCGAGATCGCCACAAGGCTGAACGTTTCCGAAGCCGAAGTGGTGTCGATGAACCGCCGCCTGTCCGGCGACGCCTCGCTCAACGCCCCGATCCGGGCCAGCGAAGGCGAATCCGGCGAATGGCAGGACTGGCTGGTCGACGACCACGAAAGCCAGGAAGAGATGCTGATCGAGCAGGACGAGCTGGAAAACCGGCGCGGCATGCTGTCGGGCGCTCTTGCCGTGCTCAACGAGCGCGAGCGGCGCATCTTCGAGGCCCGTCGCCTCGCCGAAGAGCCGCTGACGCTGGAAGAGCTGTCGTCCGAGTTCGACATCAGCCGCGAGCGCGTGCGCCAGATCGAGGTGCGCGCCTTCGAGAAGGTGCAGGACGCGGTCAAGGCCGCCGCCAAGCGCCAGACCCAGGCGCTGCGCACGATTGAGGCGCAGCCGGCGGCGTAAGGTTAGCTAAGGCAACAAAAAATCAAGGCGGCGCCAGGAAACCTGGCGCCGCCTTTTTTGTGGCTGATTGGGAGTTGGCGAACGGGGGCGACAGCCAATCTCCCCCGCAAGGGTCGAGATTGGCAGCTTCACCAACGGCCCCTCAAAGCCCGTCCAGCGGAAACTTCAGGTACCGCCGGCCATTGGCTTCGGGTTCGGGCAGCCTCCCGCCATTCATGTTGACCTGCAGCGCATGCAGGATCAGCCGCGGCATCGGCAGCGTCCTGTCGCGCGCCTCGCGCAGGGCGACGAACTCGGCCTCGCTGCAGGCGGCGGCAAGATGGATGTTGGTAGCCTTCTGTATGGCGACCGTGCTTTCCCACAAAGGTTCGCGGCCGCCGGCCTGATAGTCATGGCCGACGAACACCCGCGTCTCGTCCGGCAACGCCAATATGTCCTGGATCGAGCGCCAGAGCCGCGCGGCACTGCCGCCGGGAAAGTCCGTCCTCGCCGTGCCGCTGTCGGGCATGAACAGCGTGTCGTGGATGAAGGCGGCATCGCCGATCACATAGGTGATGGAGGCCAGCGTGTGTCCGGGCGAGAACAGCACCTTGACCGGAAGGGTACCCACTTGGAAGGTTTCGCCTTCTCTAAACAGCCTGTCCCACTGCGAACCGTCGGCGGGAAAATCCGGCCAGTTGTAGATCGCTTTCCACAGTTTCTGGACCTCGATGACCCTGTCGCCGATCGCCGTCGGCGCGCCGGTCTTCTCTCTCAAGTAATGCGCCGCCGAGAAATGGTCGGCATGCGGATGGGTGTCGAGGATCCATTCGACGCTCAGTCCCTGCTCGCTGACGAAGTCGAGCATGACATCGGCATTCGTCGTTGCCGTAGCACCGGATTTCTCGTCGAAATCAAGGATCGGATCGATGATGGCGCATCGCTTCGTCGCCTGGTCGGCGACGACATACTGGATGGCGCCGGTCGGCTTGTCATAGAAGCCGCTGACCTGCGGCCTGGCCAAAGCTACGTCCAATTCCGGCTTCCCCAACTCTCGGTCGCCAGGAATGATTTTCTCTGACGACACCCGAGAGGAGCATGGTTGTCCGCTCGGGTGAGCCAGTCAAGTATCCTTTCGCTCGCGGCGACAGGAAAGCCAAAAACTGTTCCGAGCGGTCAGGCCGACGGCTGCTTGGTCTTCCGCAGATACGGCAGGATGGTCTCATAAGCGCCGAAGCGTTTGATTGCATCCTCGTTGGAAACGGCCGCGGTGATGATCACGTCCTCGCCCTGCTTCCAGTTCGCCGGCGTCGCCACTTGATGCTTGGCGGTGAGCTGCATGGAATCGACCGCGCGCAGGATCTCATCGAAATTGCGCCCCGTGGTCATCGGGTAGGTCAGCACCAGTTTGATCTTCTTGTCCGGTCCGATGACGTAGACCGAGCGCACTGTGGCGTTGTCGGCGGGCGTGCGGCCCTCCGACGTCTCGCCGGCACCGCCCGGCAGCATGTCGTAGAGCTTGGCGACCTTGAGGTCCTTGTCGCCGATCAGCGGATAGTTCACCGAATGACCGGTCGCCGTCTTGATGTCGTCCTGCCACTTGCCGTGACTTTCGACCGGATCGACCGAAATGCCGATGATCTTGACGTTGCGCTTCTTGAACTCGCCTTCGAGCCCCGCCATCGTGCCAAGCTCGGTCGTGCAGACCGGCGTGAAATTCTTCGGGTGACTGAACAGGATCGCCCAACCGTCGCCGATCCAGTCATGGAATTTGATCGTCCCTTGCGTGGTCTCGGCGGTAAAATCCGGCGCAATGTCGTTGATACGAAGGCTCATGGTACATCTCCCCTGTAAACGGAACCGTCGGCAGCGAGGAACGGCACGCGGCAACCCACGCCACCATCAAGCTGTCCCGCCCGGCATCGTTGCATCTTAGCGCAAAAATCGTGGCTGCAAGATAATATGAAACTCTTGTCGGCGGGAGGCGAGCATTTTTATGCTGCCGAATGCGCGGCGCGCGGATGAGAGCCTGGGGCTGGACAGGAAAGGTTCTGTCTCAGCTCTTGTTGACCGCCAGCGTCACAGTCAGGTCTTCCATGCGCTGTGC
>NZ_RZRK01000560.1:0-4024 GCF_003997835.1 Mesorhizobium sp. M7A.F.Ca.CA.004.12.1.1 | reverse complement strand
GCGTTGGCACTCAAGGCGGCACGCGCCGTTGGGCGTCCGGCGATCCTCGATGCCGACACCGCACCGTTGCCGGTCCTGGAACAGCTGTTGCCGCTCGCTACGCACATCGTCGCTTCGGAGCCGGCGGCGCGCATCGTCTGCGGCCAGGCGCTCGATCCGGAAACGGCTTGCGCCGATCTCGCCAGCCGCACCGACGCCTTTGTCGCGGTAACCGGCGGCGCGGCGGGCTGTTGGTGGCACGACCGTTCCGCAGGCTGTGTGCGCCATGTCGCGGCGCCGAAAATCAAGGCGGTCGACACACTGGCCGCCGGCGATGTCTTCCACGGCGCCTTCGCCGTCGGGTTGGCGGAAGCCATGCCGGTCGAGCAGGCTTTGCGCTTTGCCAGTGCGGCCGCGGCGCTCAAATGCCTGCGCTTCGGCGGCAGGCTGGGCGCGCCGGATAGGGCCGAGACGCTGGCCATGGTTGCGCAGGCCTGGCCAGCCTGAAACTGACGCTTTTGTTTTGACGCAATTCCCAAGGGAAAGCGCTAGCGCTTTTCCCGGGAAAAACGCCTCACACTTTTCCTGGAATTGCTCTAGCCCTTCGCGGGATGCTCGACGGCCTGGCGACCGAAATCGGGCACGTCGATGTCCTGGCCGGCTTCGATGATCGAGCGGCGCACAGCCCGCGTCCGGGTGAACAGGTCGAAGAGCTTTTCGCCATCGCCCCAGCGGATCGCGCGTTGCAGCGACGCCAGGTCTTCCGAGAACCGCGCCAGCATTTCGAGAATGGCGTCCTTGTTGTGCAGGCAGACATCCCGCCACATGGTCGGGTCGGAGGCGGCAAGGCGGGTGAAGTCGCGGAAGCCGGAAGCCGAATATTTGATCACTTCGGACTTGGTTACCGACTGCAGATCATCGGCGGTGCCGACGATGTTGTAGGCGATGATGTGCGGCAAATGCGAGACGATGGCCAGCGTCATGTCGTGATGCTGCGGATCCATCGTGTCGATGTTGGCGCCGCAGCGGCGCCAGAACTCCGACAGCCTCTCCAGCGCATCCGGGTCGGTGTCGGGCAGCGGCGTGAAGATGCACCAGCGATTGTCGAACAGGTCGGCGAAACCGGCGTCGGGGCCGGATTTTTCCGTGCCCGCCAGCGGGTGGCCGGGAATGAAATGGACGCCTTCAGGCACATAAGGCTGCATCTGCGCGATGACGGACGCCTTGGTCGAGCCGACATCGGTGAGGATCGCGCCCGGCTTCAGCGCCGGCGCGATTTCCTCGGCAACCGCGCCGGATGAGCCTACCGGCACCGAAATGATGACAAGGTCGGCATCGCGGACAGTCTCTCTCGCATCGGTGGTATAGCTATCGCCCAGCCCAAGCTCCTCGGCTCGCGCCAGCGTCGCCGCACTGCGCGTTGATATGGCTACGTGACGGGCCAGCCCCTCGCGGCGGATGACGCGGGCCAGCGACGAGCCGATCAGGCCGATGCCGACCAGCGCGATCTTTTCAAACATCGGTGATGTCATGGTCTCTAGCTTTTCAGGAATGTCGTGAGAGCGGCGACAACGCCGCGATTGGCCTCTTCGGTGCCGACGGTCATGCGCAACGCGTTGGGAAAGCCATAGCCCGAAACGCGCCGCAATATATAGCCGCGCGCCGTCAGATAGTCGTCCGCCGCCGCCGCCGAATGCTTCTGGTCATCGGGAAAATGAATGAGAACGAAATTGCCGACGCTCGGCGTTACCCGCAGCCCGAGCTTTGTGAATTCCTCGCTCAACCAGGCAAGCCAGGTCTCGTTGTGCGCCACGCTGCGCTCGACATGGGCGCGGTCGCGGATGGCTGCGATACCGGCCTCGATCGCCGTCGCATTGACGTTGAAGGGACCGCGCACGCGGTTGATGGCGTCGACGATATGCATCGGCGCATACATCCAGCCGATCCGCGCGCCACCGAGGCCGATCTTGGAGAAGGTACGGGTCATCACCACGTTCTCGGTGCTGCCGACCAACTCGATGCCGGCCTCATAGTCGTTGCGGCGGACATATTCGGCATAGGCCGCGTCGAGCACCAGAAGCACGTGCCTGGGCAGGCCGGCATGCAGCCGGCGCACCTCCTGGAACGGCACATAGGTGCCGGTCGGGTTGTTGGGATTGGCGAGGAACACGATCTTGGTGCGCGGCGTGACCGCGGCCAGGATGGCGTCGATGTCGGCGCGCTCATCTGTTTCCTTGATCGTCACCGGAACGGCACCCGCCGACTGGATGTAGATCTTGTAGACCATGAAGGCGTGTTCGGTGATGACGGCCTCGTCGCCGGGCGCCAGATAGGTCTGCGCCAGCAGGCCGAGAATCTCGTCGGAACCGTTGGAACATATGATGTTCTGAGGGTTGAGGCCATGCACCTCGGCGATCGCTTCGCGCAGCCGCCTGGCGGTGCCGTCGGGATAGATGTCGAGCTTGCCGGCAATCTCGCGCGCGGCTTCGATCGCTTTCGGCGAGGGCCCTAGCGGATTCTCGTTTGATGACAGCTTGTGGGCCTTGGCGACGCCGGCGGGCGCCGTGCTCTTGCCCGGCACATAGGCGTCGATGTCCATGATGCCCGCACGCGGGGTTGGACGTGCCTGGTCCGGTGTCTGGCTCATGTCGCAAAATCCGTCGAGAACGCTTCCTCGGGGAAGCCGCAGCGGAAATACAAGCCGTGGCCTGCAATGTCGAGAGGCGACAGCCATCGCCCAGGGCTGGCCGTTGACGACGGCGCGCCACAGCCCTAGAAGGGGTGCGAACTTCCGTGGTGATTTGGCCGGTCGGCTTGCAGCCACGTTAAACAACTTGCTAAAGGGCCGTTTGCATCCTGTAACCGGCTTTGCGACCGCAATGCCGGTTTTTTGTTGTCCGCGCCGGCCGGACACCCGTATCGGCATCGACTTTCGACAAACGCGATGCGTGGGCTCAAAGTGTGAGATGGATGTCATGGCCGTTCTGCGTGCCCGCAAAACCAACAACGAGGTCGACCAGCCGTCGAGCCCGGTTTTGCGTTTTGGATCCGACAAGCCGCTCAAGCTGGACGCCGGCACGCTGCTTTCACCGTTCCAGATCGCCTACCAGACCTACGGCACGCTGAACGATGCCCGCTCCAACGCCATCCTCGTCTGCCATGCACTGACCGGAGACCAGCACGTCGCCAGCACCAATCCGGTGACCGGCAAGCCTGGCTGGTGGGAAGTGCTGATCGGCCCCGGCAAGATCATCGACACCAATCGCTTCTTCGTCATCTGCTCCAATGTCATCGGCGGTTGCCTTGGGTCCACCGGTCCGGCCTCGACCAATCCCGCCACCGGCAAGCCCTATGGGCTTGACCTGCCCATTATCACCATTCGCGACATGGTGCGGGCGCAGCAGATGCTGATCGACCATTTCGGCATCGAAAAACTGTTTTGCGTGCTCGGCGGCTCGATGGGCGGCATGCAGGTGCTGGAATGGGCGTCGAGCTATCCGGAGCGCGTCTTCTCGGCGCTGCCGATCGCCACCGGCGCGCGCCATTCCTCGCAGAACATCGCCTTTCATGAGGTTGGCCGCCAGGCTGTCATGGCCGATCCGGACTGGCATGGCGGCAAATATTTCGAGCACGGCAAACGCCCGGAAAAGGGCCTGGCGGTAGCGCGCATGGCCGCCCACATCACTTACCTGTCGGAAGCCGCCCTGCACCGCAAGTTCGGCCGCAATCTGCAGGATCGCGAAGCGCTGACCTTCGGCTTTGACGCCGACTTCCAGATCGAAAGCTATCTGCGCCACCAGGGCATGACCTTCGTCGATCGCTTCGACGCCAATTCCTACCTCTACATGACGCGGTCGATGGACTATTTCGACCTTGCCGCCGACCATGGCGGCCGGCTGGCCGATGCTTTCGCCGGCACGAAAACCCGCTTCTGCCTGGTGTCGTTCACCTCGGACTGGCTTTTTCCGACCGAGGAGAGCCGCTCGATCGTGCATGCGCTCAACGCCGCCGGCGCATCGGTATCCTTCGTCGAGATCGAGACCGA